>JANXWM010000790.1 GCA_025351145.1 Chitinophagaceae bacterium | reverse complement strand
CTTTAATTCGTCCTTTGAATATTGCTGCCAAAAAGCAAAACAACCAGAAATGATAAGAGCAAATACAGATATTTTTTCAAACAAAGTTATTTTGGGTTTAATCAATGATTTTACAAACTTCAAATGTCCTTTTTTAAACTCTTTAAGTTGTAACCCTTTATTTGTCAATTTGAAAAAAGATTTTGTTTCTACATTTAATGTTTCTAAGTATTCGCATCGTTCACCAAATTTTTTTAGTTTTTCAACTAATTTAAAAAAATATTCTTTTTCAGACTCAGTATTAATATTAACCCTACTATTATCGATTAGAGTATTGTTTACGCTAAAAAAATCATTGTCTTTTATGTCGTTAATTAATATGTCAAAATATTCGATTATTACTTTATCGTCAATCTGCATAAACTGTCTTTTAAAATTACGTGCAACGAACAGGTATTGCTGCAGGTGGGGGATTCATTGAACGTCCAGCCCGGAACAAATGCTGATTGAAAAACTGTTGATGAAGATAACAACAAAAAGCCAAATTAATAACGTCCAGCCCGAACAAAAGATGCCACATTGCTGATGCGAAGATTACAAAGTCAAGCCCCACTTGCAGCAATACCAATGTTAGCTGCCGTTGTCAGCGTTCACTTCCCTTCTCTTTTATAATAGCTTCTCACAAGCCCATTAGACTGTACTTCAGTTTTTATATGTTTAAATTGAAGATCGGCACTTAGAAAATCAAATAATGGAATGCCATTTCCAATTAGCACAGGAACCTTTGAAATTATCAGGTCGTCAATTAGATCTTCTTTTAAAAAACTTTGAATCACTTTTCCACCGTCAACGTAAATACTTGAGAAGCCAATGCCTGAAAGATGACTTAGCAATTCTTTGGGCTTCATTGAAAGAAGAGTTGCTTTGTCTCTAAGTATATCAGGTAACTGTATAAGGCTGGTACTTAGTACAAACGTTTTTTTTTCATAGGGCCAAGAAGGAAAAGTAAGTATTTTTTCAAAAGTACCCTTTCCAATTACGATTGCATCAATCCTATTCATGAATTCTTCATAGGCATGGATAGCATCGTTATCAGCGAATTGAGTAAGCCAATCAAAATCTCCATTTTCTCTTGCGATAAACCCATCAAGGCTAGTACCTATGTAAACAATTGTTTTCATTCACAAGTATAATATGAATTGTAATTCTGACTAACGTTAAGCAAGTTGTTGAATTACAATTGCAAACCAAAGTCGTTTATTGTTATATCAAATTTATGGATTAGCTTTTTCATTTCTACTACTTTTCTTTTTCTCTTCTGGTCCAGAAACTCATATAGAGTAGGAGGATTGTATTTTACAGCCTTTACGATCATATTCCAGATAATAACTGCGAGTTTTCTGGCTGTAGCAGATACTGCGGCCATTCTACCTCTTCTAAAAGCGATTCGATTAAAGAAGTTGGAAAGATGAGTGTCTTTAAGATTGCCTACAGCATTTGCGGAGTTTCTTAGAGCTATTTTGAGCCTGTTACTTCCACGAGGAATTTTGTTGCTCAATACTTTGCCACCCGATATTCTGTTATTAGGGGAAAGTCTGAGCCAGGAAGTAAATTGTTTTGCTGTTTCAAATTTTTTAATTCCCTCATATCCGACTTCACTCATTAAGGCAATAACTGTACTATGGCTTACACCTTCAATGGCCATAAGGTCAATACCATTAAAATATTGATAAGCCATTTGGTTTATATCAATATTTTTGGGAGCATTTTTATTGTTCCTTTTATAGATTTTGTCATCAGTTTTTAGATTTTTTTTACTTTCATCCTTACCGATGCTTTGATTGAGCATATTTTCAATTTCAAGATCACAGGCTTCGATTTTAAGTTGGAAGGTTTTATAAAGGTCAAATTCCTGTTGAAGAGCGAATAGAAAATCTGCTCTGCCATTTGATTGTAAAGCTTTGGCGATTTCTTCTTTAGACTTGCTGCAATTATGGTTTCTCAGGTCAGCCAGTGAAGCGGTTTTTTTTTCGCCATTGCAAACAGCTCCAATAATAGCAAGGCCGGTAATTCCTGTAATATCCCTGATGCCAACATCTAATCTGAGATTAAGTAGGCGAAGGTATTTTTGCATTTTTCTTGTTGTGTCAGCAGCCAATTGGATAAGATTAGTTCTATGTCTACAGTATGTTCTTAAGAGTTCTGTTTCAGAATCGGGTAAAAAACTACCGGTTAAAAGACCAATGCTATGAAGTTGTTGCAACCATCTGCAATCCTTTACATCAGTTTTTTTGCCGTGAATGTTTTTAGTAAACTTTCCATTTACCAGGATAACCTTTATTCCTACTTCCTGTAAAATGCTAAAGAGGTTTTGCCAGTAGGTTCCTGTACTTTCCATAGCAGCTGTTGTAATATTATTGTCCAGAAGCCATTGAGCCAGCGCATGGAGATTTTCATTGTAAACTCCAAACTCTTTTACATCATTTAGATTTTGTCCGATTGCAACAAAATGTGATCGGCTTCCTACATCAATTCCTGCTGCATTCGGATTGATAATTTTAAGAGCAATTTCCTTTTTGGGCATAAAAATGTTTTAAAGATGAAAAAAATGCTCTAAGGAAATGTATCTTTATGAAGTAATTATTCTGAGCGGGGTAGCAATGCTCCACCAATGAAATTATCACAAAGCCTTTAGTTGTTGAAGAACTGAAGGCTTTTTACATTTCAACCAGAATGGCTAACGGGTTTTGAAACACCAAATTTAGAACCGGCCTTGCAGAGAGCAGTGTTTCGAATTTAATGCACTAACGTTAGCTTGCGAAATTAATTTCGATTCGTGCGAAATAGGGGGAATGGCAGCTAACGTCCACGGCTTGCTGCTGTGCTGGCATTTGAAAAACGTCGAGCCCGGCAACTGAAGCCAATAAGAATTACTAAACTTGAAGATAATACAATTATGAAAAGTATTCTTGTCGCCCCGTACAAATGCTGATAGTGCC
>JANXWM010000775.1 GCA_025351145.1 Chitinophagaceae bacterium | reverse complement strand
CCGAAACTGATATAGGTATTATAATCAGATTTAGCGCTCAAAAGCATTAATGAGGGGCCTGCCTTTAAAGTGATTGAGGATTTGTTTTTTGTATCCAAATGCATTCTGTAATTCAACATTACCGGTAGATTGAAAACACTGTAATTAATGTTTTCTTTCAGGCTGTCGATTGTTATTTGCCTGCGGTAAAAATCAATACCGTCGGATGATTTGAAGGTATAAACGACAGGAGAAGTGAGCTGATAATCTGCACTAAATTTTGAGTAACTGATGCCAATTGAAATACCGGTTTTTCTTTTTGTATTGCCGAAAAAATAAGAAAAACTACCGCCAATAGTTAAACCTGCAACTGTGCCGGGATTTTTAAGAACCCCTTTTTGTGACTGTAAAACATCCATGGCATCATTCCCTGACTCATCTTTGTAACCCAACTGATTTAACTCCGGCAAGTTAATTTTTGCTGAATTGAGCTGCAGCCCAATGAAACCTTCTAATTGATTATTTGAAGCGAAATACCCTACCATTGGGCACCCATGGTTTAGGTCATCGCCATATATATACTTACAGGCATCTTTTTTATCAGCTACACCTTTGTCAGGCACGCCATCGAGGTCATAGTCAGGTAATCCCTTGGCTGTAAAGTCTCCGGCTTGAGTGCTACTGTCATCATCTACACCTAATATAGCATCCTTGTCTGCATCATTTGTACAAGTAATTGAATCATTAAGCCTTTTAATACTCTGAATTTTATATGTAGCATCATCATCATTTGAAGAAGATTCATAAAACATGGTGATGCGCAAAGAATCTTGAGATTCGAAATGATATACTGAATCTTTGGATTTTTTAATCGCTGAAACCAGCTTATCATTTAATATAGAATCCTTTTTTTTATCCTTTAAAATAATCTCGTCCCTTGAATGAAGCAAAGCAGATACATATCCGGAATCCAGAACATACTGCCTTATTTTATCAGCTTTTACAATCCTTTTTAGTGTAATAACCGCAGTATTTGAATCGGGAGAAAAACTCATTGAATAGGTTACTGAATCTACTGTCAATTTTCTAATTTGCAAGGCGACATCATGTGCATAGACATCATAAGGCTTTGATTCGGTATTTATTATATAATTTCCTTTTATGGTGTGTGTAGCTTTATCAAAGCCGTACCTATAAAAAGCATTAAACTCATCATCAACAGAAGCAGATGAATCAAATAAGCTTTTAAATTTATTATACATCCGCAGATCAACTGCATCGCTGGTGCTGTCTATACCCAGGGTCCATGTTTCCCGCAGATCCATCAACACTTTTTTTACAAGTGAATCTTTATACAAAAAATCTTTAGAATTGGTCAGCGAATCCTGATTTGATTGTGCTTTGGTTAACACAGGAAACAAAATAATTATCAGCACGATTGTATATTTCATACCGTTGTTACTTTAATGTTGAATTAAAAAACGCGAAGACAGTTTTTTAAGATCGCTGCTGTACAGTTCTATGAAATACAGGCCACTTGCCAGATTACCCGTCGCAAATTTTTCATTGACTGACTGACTGAACTTGCTAAAGCTCTTGATGTATACGACCTGACCCACGCTATTATAAATTTTTGCCTTGATGTTACCATAAATATTGCCACTCAAAACAATTTCAAACATCCCATTATTTGGATTAGGCATCACCTGTAACCGCGGAGTGCCTGACGATTCAGCAACCTGCAATCTATCGCCGACAAAAGGACCATTGTAGTAAACCTTACTATAACAATCTCCGTTCTTTAGCGTTACCCAAAATAAATACCCGGTCGTGTCTAATTTTCCTGTATTATCTATGAATTTTTTATCTGGTGTAAAAAACTGGTAAACCTGGCCTTCAATCTGAACCGGCGGGCGAAAAAGAGTATCTTTCAGCGATATAACAGAATCAAAACCCCATTGGTATTCGTCTATTGAATTATCAGGGTAAATGAGCAGATTTCCCGGTTGCTTTAAGAAGACATATTTTTCCTGAATTCCATCGAGATCATTAACATTTACATATTGAGATACAATTTCTGAGCATCCACCGATCCTATTTATAGCGCGGACACTAATGCTATAGTCACCAGGTTTCAAAAAGGATATAACCGTATTAGCATGATTTTTATCTTTTATATAAACACTATCTTCGTCTGTGGCTGATGAAGACCAAATGTATTTGGAGCCTGCAAATGGACGAAGAACATTGAAATGTATATTCCTGGATCCATTGCATAATGCTAAAGTATCGTTATCCTTAACCAGCGAAATAAAATTAGGTGTGGCAGCCGAAGGATTGACGGTTATTGGAAATGTGGAATGGGTACCCGGACAGCCATTAAATGCATATAGCTGTACATCAACTTGCCCAACCAACTTAGATACCCCATCATTTTTAGCTACGCCAATTATGCTATCGATGCCTCTATTTCCTAACCCTATATCACCAGTAATATTCCATTGAAAAGAAGAATCCGCATAAGCAGGGTTGCTGAATGTTATCAGGACCGGATCCCCATTACAAAATGTATAATTATCTATAACGGCATTCATTACCGGCGTTGGATAAACAGTGACTTTTACATATTCTGTATCCCTATTTGGACAAGTGAGGTTAGCTATGCCGGTCGTAGGAGCCAAGATGAAACCATAATCAACATCAACTATATCAGAAATGGTAATATTATCGAGTACTTCATTTATAGCAGGATCAGTGCCGGTGTTTTCTTCCAGACTAATGCCATTCACTTTTTTCCTTGTCCAATTGTAAATGGTATTGTCAACAGAACTTTTTACGGGATAAATCAGTTTAGTGCTATCACAAACACTTATTTCCGTGGTACTTAAGAGATGCGGAGAAGGGAAAACAGTAATCTTAAAAGAACTGCTCTTACCTTCACAGCCGAGCGGGCTGGCTTTTATGCCGACTTTAACATTGGTTGTAAGAGGAACTGTGCCTGGATTATCTGTTCGAAATTTAGGTATACTCCCACTTCCGCTGTATCCAAAACCGATAGTATTGTCGCAAGTCCATGTGAAAGATGCATCAGGTGAATCAGTGCTGAAAGGAATTCCCAGATCCCCTATAATACTATTGTTACAAAACGACGTATCTCCATTTACTGTAATAGCATTTATTTGCGGAGTAGGATTAACGGTTACGTTTAAAGTTGCAGTAGTAATGCAGCCGTTATCAGGCACACTTAATGTAAAAACATAATTCACTTGTACAGGCTGGGAAGTTGTATCGTCCAGGGTTTCATCAATAAATCGGCTATCGATGTTCCTTGCTTCGGCATTGCTTATGCCTGACGTAGATAACCTTGTCCAAGTGAATGTTGGATCAACGGCAGTGCTTGTTGCTTCATAGTGAAAGAGGCTTGAATCACAAACACTTTGAATCTTGTCACTTGCAAAAGATGGTCCGGCTTTGACTTCGATTACCACTTTTCCGGATTGCCCCTGTTGACATCCATTTCCGTCTGACACTGAATTTAATATATATGTCAAGGTGCCTGCCTGGGCTGTTGGAACCTGAACAATAGCAGAGTTGTCAAGCAAGTCTGATTGAACTGCCTGAGCGGATCCGTTGAAAGAATAATAAAAAGTATAAGGCTTGGTTGCTCCGGCACCTTCAAATTTAATCTTTACAGTGCTATCATTCAGGCATACTGAATTATTTGCATTTAAATAATTTGACATTGTAGCAGTTGGCAGCGCATTTACAGTAGCTTTTACTGCTTTTCTTGTTAATGAAATACAACCTGTAGTTATGTTTCTCGATTGAGCATAATAAGATATTGTTTCCGTTATGCCTGGTGTGGTAAAGTTTGCTGTACCGCTACCACCGTTAAGAACACTCCCACCAGTTGCAGCCTCATACCAATCAATAGTTTCTCCTGGTGCCGGTGTTGCTGAAATAGCAACGATGCCGGCCCCACATCTTGAATTTTCAATACCAGCAGGTGTATCCGGTGCTTTTATATTTTGCGTAATAGCGATACTTTTTATATCGACGCAACCATTGGCTCCCTTTACTGTAACTGTATAGGTGCCGGGTGATGAAAAAGTATTATCCGCTGTATTAGTTGTAGCACCTCCATCCCACGAATAAGATGTGCCGCCTGTTGCCGTTACTTTTATAGAAGTAGTTGCGCAGGTTATAACTGTCGTGCCTGTGTTATTGATTATAACAACAACAGGCAATGAACCGTCCTGTGTTATTGTTACACTGGCTGTACCGGTACAGCCATTTACCCCGGTTACTGTAACTGTATACGTACCGGGTGACGAAAAGGTATTATCCGCTGTGTTAATTGTAGCGCCTCCATCCCACGAATAAGATGTGCCACCAGTTGCCGTTACCTTTATAGCAGTAGTGGCACAGGTTAAAACAGTTGTGCCTGTGTTATTGGTTATACCCGCTACAGGTTTTGTTATGTTTTGCGTGATTGTAATACCTGCTGTACCAGTGCATCCATTGGTACCGGTTACTGTAACGGCATAAGTACCGGGTGATGAAAAACTATTGTCCGCTGTTGTTTGTGTAGCACCTCCGTTCCATGAATATAATGTGCCGCCTGTTGCCGTTACACTTATAGTTGTAGTTGCACAGGTTAAAACAGTTGTGCCTGTGTTATTGGTTATACCCGCTATAGGTTTTGTTATGTTTTGGGTGATTGTAATACTGGCTGTACCGGTACAACCATTGGCTCCCTTTACTGTAACTGTATAGGTGCCGGGTGATGAAAAAGTATTATCGGCTGTATTAGTTGTAGCACCTCCATCCCACGAATAAGATGTGCCGCCTGTTGCCGTTACTTTTACAGCAGTAGTTGCACAGGTTAAAACGGTTGTGCCTGTGTTATTGATTATAACAACAACAGGCAATGAACCGTCCTGTGTTATTG
>JANXWM010000770.1 GCA_025351145.1 Chitinophagaceae bacterium | reverse complement strand
TGGGCTGTGTGTCACAAGTCTCTAACTTTTAATTAAATGTTCGTGGCACATTATAACTTTAAGCACACGGGATTATAGCCTGCAGTTAATGCTAAAGCTCAATATAATTACTGCAGTACAAGCGTGCGACGCAAGGAACGGTGAAAAGAGATCTTAAGCCTGGCTCAATATCACTGCTTTCAAAAAAATGTTTACGATAAAACTGATAGTAATAAAAACTATTTAATTTTCATGCTGCTTTTAAAAAAGCATAACCAATAGTGTTACTTTAATTACCGCTTAAAAATTAATACAAAGCACGTTCATCGAACAACTGTTTAGGCTTCATTTTTCTGCCTGCCAATAACTTTTTAAAAGTGCTTGCAATAACAGATTTTATTACTTCGCCTTTTTTTGTAACCAGGCCGGCAACTCCAAACTCAACTGCAACACCCATTAGTTTCTTAAAAATATTATGAGAGCCGCCAATAACTAATTTTTTTGAAATAACTCCAGTCCCTAAGCCTATCAGCGCATTAAAAATATTCTTACCTAAATTAGGTTCAGAACCAATATCACGCAAAGTACTCTTAAGCAGGTTAACAGGTTTTAAACTGTTGTAAGTGCTATGCAGTTGCGATACCAACTCCTGCTCCTGCAGCAACTTTTTTTGTTCCAGTTCAAGAATTGCCATTTTTAAATGTGCAGCGTTAATAATTTCCATACAATTAGTTATGCAGTTTATTTACTATTGAATTTTGGATAGGCAATTTTAACCACTTATCCTTTAAAAGAAATAATACAATCCCGACAATAAAATAAAAACCTGCTACAATAAAAAAACCATAAGACAGTTCCCCAAGTGTACCGCCTATTAGTATGGCAGCCCCAATATTTACAAGCGTAAAAATTGAAAAACCCACTACTATGAGAACTAATCCAGCGGCGAGAGACGACAATGTTTCAGAAGTCTTATCAATAGCCTTAAGTTTCATCAGATCGAGTCTTGTTTCCAGATAGCCAGATGCATTAACAAAAAGGGCTTCAATATTATTTATTTGACTTTCCATACACGTTAATTTATTGCCGGGATGTATTAAAAATTGTTCTAAAAAATTAAGAAAAAGATTTGTTGATGCCTGAATTTACATTGGAAACTTTTTGCTTACCAGTCTCATAAACGTCAACAGCTTTGTCTTTTACTTCGCCAAATTGATCTGATACACTGTCAACAAAATCATTGAATTTGTCCTTGAGGCCACCAGCAAGGTCAGAACCTTTTTTTGAAATTTTCCTTCGGGTTTCTGTGCCCTTTTCCGGAGCAAATAAAATACCCAAAATAGCACCGGCTGCCGCGCCGATCAATAATCCTGAAATCAATTTTCCTGAGCTCATAGTTTTAAATTTAAAATGTTAATGATAGTTAGCCAATTGCATTTACTTAAACTAAAATGCTGCCAAAATTCAATAATCACTGTTGATTTTACCCCGTTATGATGTAACACATAGAGATGCGCCTGAACAGCCTGATCAAATGTGAGAGAGTAAGCAATTTGATGTGTAATATTCTCTACATGAAGGGAATTATTTTATTCATGGGAAAAGAAAAAAAGAAGCATATAAACGTTACTAAAAAAAAGATAGATACGATTTCATTAGTGGCACAATTCTTTTATACCTGCATAAAATTATTAATCAAAAAAAACACATTTTATGGAAAACAAAACCACAGTTAAAGCAACTGCAGCAAATGGAAAATCAAGAGGCAATTCAAAAGAAAATAAAGGGGGTTCAAAAGATTCAATGCTCGCAGAATTCTTCCAGGAAGAGTTAAAAGATATATACTGGGCAGAGAAACATCTTGTAAAAACACTTCCTAAAATGAAGAAAGCTGCTACTTCTCAAGAGCTCCAGGCTGCATTCGCAGATCATTTTGAGGTAACCAAAGTACATGTAACCAGGCTTGAAAAAGTGTTTGAATTAATGAACAGTACTCCAAAGGCTAAAAAGTGCGAAGCTATTGAAGGTATTACCAAAGAAGACGAAAGTATTATTGAAGAAACAGAAGAAGGAACAGCAACAAGAGATGTGGGCCTGATTATGGCAGCACAGAAAGTGGAGCATTATGAAATTGCTACTTACGGAGGTTTGGCACAGTTAGCAAGAACCCTGGGCCACGAGGAGGTAGCTGAAATACTTCACACAACGTTAAATGAGGAAAAAGAGGCTGACGAAAGCCTTAGCGGCATTGCAGAGAATAATATTAATTATGAAGCCAGTGAGGAAGAAGAAACAATGGTGAAAAAATAATCACCAATTATTATTGAGCGTGTGTGGAGTTTGATACGTAAAGCCGGGCATTTTATAGCCCGGCTTTTACTCCTCTTTTACAAACAAAATAAAATATATGAAACCCAAAATTGGCCTTACCCAAGACAGTCTTAAAAAGATTTCTGATATGCTTTCTGCCGTGCTTGCAGATGCAGCGGTGCTTTACACAAAAACGAGAAAATTTCACTGGAATGTTTCAGGCGAAAGTTTTATGGAGCTTCATAAATTATTTGAAGGGCAGTACAATAAATTAGAAGAAGCCGTTGATGCAATTGCAGAACGCATTAATAAATTAGGCTCTAAAACCCCTGGCACCATGAAGGAGTTTATTGAAATGGCTTCCTTAAAAGAATCTCCGGGAAAATATCCTTCACAAAAAGAAATGATTAAAGAACTGCTGACAGACCATGAAGCAGTGATTGTTCAGTTGCGCAAAAACATAGATGACTGTGCCGATAAATATAAAGATGCCGGTACGGCAGATTTTCTTACCGGCCTTATGGAAGAACATGAAACCATTGCCTGGACATTAAGAAGATATCTTGATTAAATTCGTTGTTTAAGCCTCCTTGAAAGCTAAAATTGAAAGACAAAAAAGCTTTTTTCCCAGCCGAAAAATTATCTGTTAAAATATACTTGCGCATGCCCCCAAGAAGACTCCGAAAACTTTCAGAGGACAGAATGAGGTTTAAAAAATTAAATTATGAAAAAAATACATTCTATATCATTTGTTCTTTATTGTTTGCCAGCCACCTAATTACAGGTTGTGCAGCAGTTGAAGGCATCTTTAAAGTCGGCGTGTGGAGTGGTGTAATTATAGTAGTGCTCATTATTGCGCTGATCATCTTTGTGATTTCTAAAATATCAAAAAAGTAAACTTGACCTGTTGCAAATTTATTTTGTAAAGCAGTCGTCAAATAAAAAGCAAAAAAATTACTGAACCGAATTGAGCAGTTTAAAATATTCGTTCAGCATATTCCCTGTAGGCTTTCTCAAAAAAAATTTCTGTTCTTGTACAGGTATCCCGTACCTCTTTAATACTGGAAGCATAAATAATCGTGTGAATACTTTTTAATAATTCTTCGTAATTAAAAATGCCCGGCAGGCTCAGCCCTTTTATTTCAAGTGTTTGCATTGGCGGTTTTAACAGTGCTGAAACCCTTTGCTGTATTGATGCATATAGATTTACAGTATAAGAGTGCGACGCAAGAATGCTAAATTGAAATGTATGGCCGGGTTAATAAATATTTATAATTTGTTTTTGTAGATTGTGCATGATTTGTTATGCAAAAAATGCAACTATGAAATTTCACCTGGATAAAGATTTTATTTTAAGCCGGAGGATACGTTCGGGTTATGTCTTAGCTTTTTTACTTCTACTCATTTCTTATTGCCTGATTTTTATTATGAATGGGAGATTAACAGAACAATCACATGGAGTGGTTCATACAAATGAAATTTTAACGCAGTTAGAAATGACTTTATCGGATGTAAAAGATGCCGAAACAGGTATACGGGGATATTTGGTTATAAAGGATGATAAATTTCTACAACCCTATCATGAAAGTATAAAAAAAATAACCCCTGATTTAAGTAAACTAAGAGAATTAATAACGAGTGCTTCTCAAAAAAAAAGAATAGATACACTCAATCTGCTGATTGTAAGGCGGATGGAAATTTTGAAAGTAAATTTAAAAATATTTGAAAATTCAGGATGGGTAGTTACCGATTCAATGAAAACATCTTTGTATAAAGGAAAAGAAACAATGGATGATTTAAGGGCCATTTGTGAAAGAATGAAAGATGCAGAAAAAGAAGCATTAATTGTACGCAACGATGAATTAATTGGATATGCAGGCGCAATTAAAGTGATTAATATTACTTCTTTAATTATTGCATTTCTGTTAATAGCCTTTTCGTTAATTACTTATAACAGGGAAAACCGGCTGAAGAATAGCGCAGATCAACAGGCTGTTCTCTACCGCACGAAACTGGAAGAAAAAATAAAAGATTTAGAAGATGCAAATGCAGAATTAGTTGAGCTGCGGCGAAATGAAAAATTTGCTGTAACAGGAAGAATAGCAAGAATTATAGCGCATGAAGTAAAAAACCCTTTAACAAATATTAATCTTGCTGCAGAACAATTAAAA
>JANXWM010000760.1 GCA_025351145.1 Chitinophagaceae bacterium | reverse complement strand
GTTACATATTTAAAAATAAAATTACGTTTTGGATAAGCATCCACCGCAGTATTATTGTAAATGGCCCAATGTTCTGTAACCACGTAAGCTAAGCCGTACCTGCTTTTCAGCCACCATGCAAGTATGCCCGCTTTAATGGGCACATGCACATGAACAATATCCGGCTTGCCGTATGCAGCAATATAACTCCGCAACTGTTGTTGAAAAAGCCTGATATACTTTATTAAAGAAAACAGCTTGCCAATTAAAGGGAGCTTGTATAATTTATAAATGATAATGGTTTCAGAAAGATTGCCTTGCTGGTTTTTCGAAATTTCAACTGACTGCTTTAATTCATTGTTCGTGTCGGGCTCAAGATGTATTACATCTACCCTGCAAAACAACGCAACGGCCCTTGCATGGCGCTGAATAAAATCGCCCCGCATTGCATCCTGTTTGTTAGGGTACCAGCTTGTTAACCAAAGGGCTTTTGTCATAGCGTTTAACTGAATGTATTAATTGTCTTTTTTATGAACCAGGCTTGAAGTATTTCATGGCATCACCTCTTGCGTCGCACTCTTGTACTAAAGAATAGTTATGATCTTTGGGCTGCTTGCTTTAATTGTTATTTTTTTGCCAGCGGCTCGCGCCTTGCAGCCTATAGCTGAATAACGTTCCGAACGTACACGAGTGCGACGCAACAAAATCTTCATAGTATTCCTATTGTTTGGTTCAAAAAAAATAAAAATTACAAGTCGGTTTTCTTTTCGAACAAAGAAATTAACCAGTAATAATCTCCTTTGCGCCAGCGAAAAAAATCGAAAAGGTTTACCGCATAATCTTTATAAAAAACATACAGCGGGTAACCAAGGTTTACCGTATAACCCAAAGTACTTACCGCCGCCGCAGCTACAATACCATATTTTGGAACAAATAAATAATCACCAATTACCACAACTACCAGGGCAAGTATGGCGCCATTTACATTCACATTTACTTTGCCCTTGCCGGAAAAATATGCCGATAATAAATTAAGCACCGACAGGCAAAATATACCCGGAATAAGTATTATAAAAGGCAACTGCATTTTATTAAATGTTTGGCCAAACATCCATGTAAATAACCAGCCCCCACCGAAAATAATCACGAGCAAAATAAAAATATATAACTGCGAAAACAAACGGGCAATAATCATCAGCGATGTGTTGAGTTCCTGCCTGCCAACACCACTTGCTGTTCGGGGGAAAATAACACTTGAAATAATCTGCGGAATAATCAGCAGCATTTGCCCGAGTTTTGATACCTGTATATAATTCCCCAGATCGGCTGCAGTGCACACTGGGCTTGCGTTTACAAACAGGTAATCTATCCGGTACACCAGGAAGAAAACAACATTAGCCATAAGCGCCATGGCAGAATAACGGAACAGGCTTTTCATTTCTTCTGCCGATGGCAAACTGATGGAAGCAAAAATTTTATTCTTTACAGCATAAGCAATCATAATGCTGAGCCCCTGCAGCAGGAATACGAAAAAATAAATATGCAGTGTACCTGTTGCCCCGCCAAGTGTTGTTACAATTTGACCTTTGGGAATAATAATGATCAAAAAAATATTGAGTACGGTGAGTAAAAAATTGGGAAGAAAAAAATTATTCTGCGCATAAAACAATGCCGCGCCGCAATTGGTAAGAAACAACCCGGCCAAATAACAAATGCCAAAATAATAATACTCCTGCTTTGGAATACCTGTACCATCAGGCTCAAAAAAAAGGTAAGCGAATACTGCGGCCACCACGAACAAAGTCACCACAAAAGTCCATGCAACAGTAAACCATGCAAGTTTATTGGGATCAATTTTCTGGTTCGATGCAAAATAAGTTACACCTGCTTCAAGACAAACGCTAACAACAATTAAGGAGAATGAAAAAATGTTAGAGAGGTAGTAAACCCATCCTGTGCCGGCCGCCTGCAGGTAACGCGAAAGAAAAATATTTACCAGTAACAGCGTAAAAAAATACAGGCCACGCCATAATAAACTTTGCACCAGTACTTTCTTAAAATTCATTATTTCTTCAGTAAGCCGCTAATGTACGATTCTTTACAGAACAGGTGTTTGCAGTTTCATTTACGGGGCTTGAAATACAATGATGAACCAGGCAGCAGTAATGCTATTACTCGTTCCTTGCGTCGCACACTTGTACTGCATATCATTGCTGAAATTTTTACATGATCTGCATTCCTTTATCTTAGCTGAGATTAAAGAGATTGTTAATTAATAACAGATTGCGAAAAAATCACACAGTAAATAGTTCTACATTTTCACTGTTCTTTAAAGCTTCTTTAGTTTTCATTTTAATATACTCAACAGCTTCCGTAGAAAAATATGCCTCGCCGCAGTTGTTACAAATATTTGCGTTCACGTTTTTTACTACCACCAGTTTTTCTTTCACCACATTTGTAAAATGTGTTGTACCAGGTAAACACTCACCAGTTTTGCAGATAACGCATTTCATAATTTATTTTTTTGTTTTAAAATCAATATTCCAGAGTGCTTTATCAGGCTCGTAACAGGTAATAATTATACATTCTTTTGTGTCAGTATTTTGTGATGTTACAACATGAATCGGTCTCTCCGAAACAAATTTAAATAATAATTTGCTTGGATAAGGCGTGTCATCATCGTAATATTGAACTATTTCTCCATACAAAACTGTTTGCTCAACTTCAAAAGTAGATACGTCTTTTTCAAGCATTCTTTTAACAGCATGAGTACTGTATTGAAAACCTGTACAATCAATAGTTGTAAATAAATCAGGCATAACTACAATTAAAATATTCTATTGTATCAAATATAATATTTTATAGCACCTGCATCCAATTATATGTTTTTCATTTTTACCGCAGGTCAGCACTTAAGATTAAATTTTTATGTAAGCGAAGCATCTTTCAAACTTTTTATGCATTACCTTCTATGCGTTTATAATATTATTCAATTATTAAAAAGTGGCGGTCTGTATCAATCACTATTTCCAAAACTTTATGGGATAATTCATGCAGTTTGGTTCATCATCTTCGTGAAGCTGGTCGCCAATTGTTATAAGGGCTTCTTCACTTAAAACCATTTCTGCTTCGGGGAAATAAGTGCGTTCTTCAAAACGGATATGTTCTTCCAGCAGATCGGCAAAATCACTGATGGTTTCTTTATTAGCGTAACCGGTTTCTAATGAATTGATATAAGAACGCAATGCAAAATGCTCGTTTAGTAAACGGCGTGTAAGGGTTTCATCGAAAGCTGTTTCTTTAAGTGCAGGGATAAGTATTGTTTCTTCACTTTCGAAATGTGCTTTAAGATCATATTGCCAAAAATCTAAAATAAAAGCAGCCATTACATTTGTATTGTCTGCTTTATTAATTCCTTTATGCAGCAGCAAAACAGCAAGCAAACCATTATGGTGTTGCCTTGATAATGGCTGCAGTTGCTGATGGCGTTTCATGTATTTTTTTGCTGAATTATAATCAGAACGTACAAGAGTGCGACGCAAGAGGCGATGCCATCTGCACTTCTGCCCGGTCCAAAAAATTATTTCAAACTATTAATGATCGTAACAAATTCATCTGCATTTAAAGATGCCCCGCCAACAAGGCCGCCGTCTACATCAGGCTGCGAAAATAATTCTTTTGCATTGCTGCCTTTTACGCTGCCGCCATATAAAATGGTTATGTTATTGGCAACGTCGTTTCCATATTTACCAGCAAGCATGGAGCGGAGATGTGCATGCATTTCCTGTGCCTGACCGCTGCTCGCGGTTTTGCCTGTACCTATTGCCCATATTGGTTCGTAGGCGATTACTACCTTTTGTAACTGCTCAGCAGATAAATGAAAAAGTGACTCTTCCAACTGCTTTTCTACATAGGCGTTTTGCGTACCTGCTTCGCGTATGTTCAACGCTTCGCCGCAGCAAAAGATGGGCGTTGCATTGTATTCCAGGCAGATGTTAACTTTCTCTGCAAGTAACTGGTTGTTCTCGTTAAAATATTCACGGCGCTCTGAGTGTCCAATCACCACAACGCTGATGCCGAGTGACTGGAGCATTTCTAAAGAAGTTTCGCCGGTATATGCACCGCTTTTTTTATTGGAGCAATTTTGCGCAGCGATATAGACATTTTGTTTACTGGCAATTTTTTGTTGGGCCATAGTTAAGTATGGAAAGGGAACAGCAAATACAGCCTGCTGGTGTTCGGCCAATTCGTGTGGCTTTGCAATAATATCGTCTAATAACTTTTCTCCCTGTTCCAGGGTTAAATTCATTTTCCAGTTAGCGGCTGCTATTTGTTTTCTCATAACTTTTGGTTGATGTACTATTTAAAAAATTTGCTCAAAGATATGTTTCAGCACTTTTATTTCTGCATCGTTTAAGCTGTGGCCTTTCATTTTTTTCCAGTTCTCTATATCCTGCAGGGCTTTATCAAGTTTATACTTTGTAATTCCTTCGGCACCCCAGTTAAAATCCGAAATATATTTGGGCAGCAGGCCTTCGCCAAAAACATTGCAGCATGTGCCAACTACTGTTCCTGTATTAATAGAACTGTTAATAGATGTACGGCTATAATCGCCCATTACCACCCCGCATTTTACGGCAACCGGCACTTCGGTTTTTGCGTAGGCGCTATACATTTTAACCATGCCACCTGTGTTTTTTACATTGCTGTTGCTGGTACCTGCACCAAAATTGCACCAGTTACCAATCGCTGAATCGCCCAAATAACCATCGTGCGCTTTATTACTGTAACCCTGCATAACTACATTCTTTATTTCGCCGCCTATAACACAGTAAGGTCCGGCAGTAGTTGCTCCATAGATCTTTGCACCCATCTTAACAGTAGCTCCTTCGCACAAAGCAAATGGACCACGGATTGCAGCACCTTCGAGAATAGTACTGTTTTTACCTATATACACAGGGCCGGTTGATGCGTTGATTATGCTGGAATATACAAGTGCGCCTTCTTCAACAAAAATATTTTCGAGGTTTATATACTGGCTGTTTAAAGGTAGCGGCTGAGATCGCTTTTTGGCGATAATCATTTCAAAATCGCTGTGCAAAACTTCATCATTGTATTGAAAAAAATGCCAGGGATATTCCAGTCTTTTCACCGCATTATATTCAAATACCGTTTCAAAATTTTGCAATGCGTCTGTTGGTGAAAAATTATCTGCAGCAAGATTTTTTCTACCGGCAATAAGCCCGTTTTCATCAGCAAGCGCCTGGCCTTCTTCCAGTACGAGTATTCTATCCACTAAATCTTTATCAGGTAAAACAGCAGCATTAACCCACAAATGCTGCCCCATTGGAATTGAAGCATACAAAACAGAAAGGTAATGTTCGGTGTGTATGTACACTGCTTCATTTGTAAGCAGTTCCCATCGTTCTTTTATGGTAAGTATCCCAATGCGCAGGGAAGCCACAGCACAACAATTATTGAGCGGGTATAATTTTTTTCTTTCAGCGTTATCGAATAATACTATACTCATGCTTTATCCACAATTTGTAAAGGTATTGTTACAATGAAAACAAACACAAAATAATGTGGGCTCATTTCTTTTATTTTGCCAACATCCAAATAACATATAATATAGTGATCCGAATTATATACTGCATTTTATCCTGTTTTATTTTCAGCTCATGTGGACAATCATCCGGCAAGAAAAATATAGCGCCTGCTGTAAGCGTATCTACAAAAGATTCTGCTTTCAATAATATGACGGAGGCTGAAATAAACAAATACCACGAAGAAATAGAAAACTACTACAATATTAATCTTAAGAACAGGGGTTTTAACGGCAGTATACTTGTTGCAAAAAATGGCAAAATATTGTTTGAAGATTACAAAGGCACTTACAATTTTAAAACCGGCGAACCCATTACAGAACATACGCCTTTTCACCTGGCATCTATTTCTAAAACATTTACGGGCATGACGGTTTTAAAACTATGGGAAGAGGGACGCATTTCGCTTGACGATTCTCTGCAAAAATTTTTCCCAAAACTACCCTACCCCGGCATTACCGTAAAAATGCTTTTAGATCACCGCAGTGGTTTACCAAATTATCTTTATTTCATGGATTCTATCTGGAATAAAAAACAAAAAGCCACCAATTGGGATGTAGTCAATTTCATGATTGCCCATAAACCAAAAGCTGATGCAGCCCCCAACCGGATCTATCATTACTGCAACACCAATTTTATGTTACTGGCGCTTATTGTAGAGGAAGTAACCAACCAGCCTTTTCCACAATACATGAAAGACAGTGTGTTTATACCCCTTGGCTTAAAAGATACTTATGTGTTTTCCACGGCCGATACACTGCACTACGTTCCCACATATTCTGTAACGAGACCATTCCCTATGGATCATCTCGACTGCACTTACGGCGATAAAAATGTGTACAGCACGGTTCGCGATTTGCTTCAGTGGGATGATGCGCTTTATCAAAATACTTTTCTTCAAAAGTCTACACTGGATATGGCTTTTACGCCTTACAGCCACGAGCGAAAGTCAATGCACAATTACGGGTTTGCCTGGCATTTGTATTTCAACAATGGAGATACAGTTATATACCATAACGGCAAATGGCATGGCAGCAATACTTCGTTTACGAGGCTTGTACAAGACACGGCCACCATCATTGTGCTGGGCAATAAGCTCAACAATAATATCTACAAAGCAAAACAGATGTCTTATATTTTTTCCGGCAAGCAGGATGCAAATAAACTCGAAGAATAATTTTATTGACCCGGCAATCAGTTCTTTGTGCATCGTTCCTTGCGTCGCACTCTTGTACGTTCAGATCATGAAGCAGCAATTGCGAAGATTGAAACATACAATTTGAATTTTGTATTCACTCTTTGCCTATTGCCTCTTTGCCTTGTTGCTTATTATTCCCTCAGTACAAGAGTGCGACGCAACAAAAGCTTCATACCTGATTCTAAAGCCCGGTACAAAAAACTTTTCCATAAACTTAAAACATAGAAAGCTGCAGATGTTTTTGATTTGCAGTTACTGCTTTTTTAGAAGCTGCATAATCGCCTGCACCGTAGATTTGATACACACCTGTTTCCCTGTACCGCGATGCCACAACGATCTTTGTTTTACCCGCAAACTGGTTGAACAAACTTTGCGCAAGCTCAGGATCGTTGTTATTTTTTGAGAGGTGCGAAAGAAAAAGATGGCTCATAAAAGAAGGCTTGTGAGCCGTAAATAATTTTAATGCCTGGTTGTTGGATATGTGCCCGTTGCCCCCGCTGATGCGCTTCTTTAAATGAATGGGATAGTTGCCGTTTGCCAGCATTTCTTCGTCGTAATTAGCTTCAAGATAAGCGGCGTGGCATTGTTTAAAATAACAGGTTACATTATTGCAGGCAACGCCAATATCTGTAATGATGCCTATTGTAACCCCGTTGCCGGTTACGATAAAACTATGCGGATCGTTTGCATCGTGAAACTTTGGGAATGAGGTGACCAATAGGTTGCCGATAGAAACGGGTTCATGCGCATTAAAGGGAATAACTAAATCTTTTTCAATTTTGAGGCTGCTGAATTTAAGCGTGCCTTCTGTAATATAAACCGGCAGCCTGTATTTTTTTGAAAGCACAGTAATGCCGGAAATATGATCACTGTGCTCATGCGAAACAAAGATGGCTTTCACTTTGCTTATATTAAGTCCGCAACGCTTCATGCGTTTTTCAGTTTCGCGGCAGGAGATGCCGGCATCAATTAATACAGCTTCGCTATCGTTGCCAATATAATAGCAATTGCCGTTGCTGCCTGAGTTTAATGATGCGGTGTATAATGGCATGAACCTTTAATATATTAATTGAGCCATTTGCCTTCGAACAGGCCAAACTCTTTCTTTGTTTTGTTGAATGTTTTATTGAAAGCAGCATAACGCTTTTGTAAAACCGCCTGGGTTTCTACCAACGCCGGTTTGCTGTCGAGCGGCAGGTTTTCTTTTGCCAATGCTGCCAGTTTCATTTTAATAAGGTGCATCTCGTGGCGCAGTTCATCTATTTCAGTCCTTAGCATTACAAACTGGTGTTTATAATGATTGATCCCTTCACTTACTTCCGGTTCGTTTTTTTTAGCCTCCAGCTCAGTAAGATAATCGTCGAAAATGCGCAGGACATTAATATCTGAATTCATTTCAGCGATCCATAAACGGTAGCGTAAATGGAGGCTCATAACAGAGAGATTAACAGGCATACGAATTGATTTTGATCAAATTTACAATAACAGGAGGGAAGATACACATCAGAAGTAAGATATTATTACAGGTATTTTTTATTACAGAGAACAAATCAGGATATGGCTGAAATGATTATTTTTTACTGCATGGTTACAAAATGAAAATTGGGTGCTACTAAGTTGTATAATATCTCTTTTTTACTTTTAAAATTTTTAATTTATGAAAACGAAAATGTTGCTGATTGCCTTAAGTCTATTTTCGCTGGTAGCCTGCAAAAAAGAAGCGGCCAGCATTAATAACCCTGCATCTTCTGTAAATGTAATACCTGCATCGGTTGTGCCGCAGGCAGTGTTAAGTGCTTTTAATACAAGTTTCAGTACTGCTACAGAAACTGAATGGCAGCACAACAGTAACGACAGTTTTGAATGCCAGTTTAATATGGATGGCCAGCGCCACGATGCGCACTTCGACGACAAGGGCAATGAATCTTCTCACTCCGTTATTTGTATAGATGCACCGGTTCCATCGGTTGTGCTCGATGCTTTTAGAAAGGCTTATGCCGCCGACAATGTTTATGAATGGAAGCTTACCAATGAAGGCACCTGGAAAGCTCATTTTATGAGAGGCTCAGTAAAATGGGAAGTTACATTTAGCAGTACCGGCACAGTGGTGAAAGAAGAACATAACTAAAAAAAAATATGGGCTTTATGAGCCGGGCACAAGAATATCTATGAAGCTTTCGTTGCGTCGCACACTTATACGTTCCTAACGTAATTG
>JANXWM010000756.1 GCA_025351145.1 Chitinophagaceae bacterium | reverse complement strand
AATCAAGACAATGATCAACTACCAGAGTAACGGTTTAAAGCCCTCTCCAAAGGAGAGGGCTTGGGTGAGGTCAATACTTATTTGCCCGTTTCAAAAATATTTCTACCTTTGAAATTATATAAGCACTTATACATTTTTTTATGAACTTTTACCAGGACATAGGTTACCTCTTCTTCGGCAGCCGCCTCAAAAGGCTGAGTGAATCTTTTCTCAGCGATGTAAACAGTATCTACAAAAAGCAAAAGATCGGGTTCGATGCTTCATGGTTCCCGGTATTTTACATTCTTTCGAAAAACAAAGAAGTTTCTATCCGGCATATTTCAAATGAACTGGTTATATCGCATTCGGCCGCCAGCCAGATGGTAAGCAGCCTCCAGGAAAAGGGATTTATAAAATCCATTACTTCCAAAAAAGATGCAAGGCATAAAGCGGTGACATTTACCGCCAAAGGAGAAAAGTTACTCAAAAAAATAGAGCCTGTATGGCAGGCATTGCAGCAGGCCATGGACGAACTGGCCAATGAAAGCAACCAAAGCAAAAAACTTCTGGAAGCATTAACAGCCTTTGAAAACAATTTGAAGAAAGAGAGCGTGCTGAAACGCGTAGAGAAAAAACTATCATAAACGATTGTCCGCCATGAGTTATAATTATTTGCCTTTAGACAGGAACTGGCTGCATTTTGACCAGGTTAAAAACCTGCTGGATTTTGATCAGCATGTCTCCATCACATTTGATGCACATGAACGCATTACAAAATGCCGCGAATATCTTGACAGGAAAGTTGACAGCTCAGATGAATTATTCTACGGCATCAACACCGGCTTTGGTTTTTTGCAGAACGTAAAAATCGGAAAAGATCAGATTGAACAACTGCAGTACAACCTGCTTAAATCACATGCCTGCGGCCTTGGCGAAGAAGTGCCACGGGATATTGTAAAGGTGATGCTGATGCTGAAAATAAAAAGCCTCAGCTATGGGCATAGTGGTGTACAGATAGATACGGTAAAACGTTTAATGGAAATGTACAACAACGATGTACTGCCGGTAATTTATACGCAGGGTTCATTAGGTGCTTCCGGCGATTTGGCACCTTTGAGCCATTTAAGTTTGCCATTGATTGGCTTGGGAGAAGTCTATTATAAAGGAGTAAAACGTGAAGCTGAAAGCGTATTAGAAGAATTAAACTGGCAGCCCGTTCAGCTTCAGAGTAAAGAAGGTTTGGCACTCATTAACGGTACTCAATTCATGAGTGCTTATGGTATGTATTGTTTAAAAAAATCTGAACAGCTTTTGAAAATGGCTGATATAATTTGTGCTTTATCGTTTGATGCATTTGGTTGCATCAGTGAACCATTGCATGAAGCCATTCATAAGATACGTCCACATAAAGGGCAGGGCACAACGGCCGCCACGCTTAGAAAATATTTAGCAGGCAGTGAAATTGGTGCACAAAAAAAACAACAGGTACAGGATCCTTATTCCTTCCGCTGCACGCCGCAGGTGCACGGCGCTACCAAAGATGTTTTTGAAAATGTGCTCAATATTTTTCTTATAGAAATAAATTCTGTAACTGATAACCCCAATATTTTTCCTGATGAAGATCTGATTGTAAGTGGCGGCAATTTTCATGGCCAGCCATTGGCTTTGCATTTAGATTTCCTGGCCATTGCCATGAGTGAAATTGCTAACATCAGTGAAAGAAGAACCTATCAACTCATCAGCGGACAAAGAGGCTTGCCGTTATTCCTTGTAAAGGAAGCCGGATTAAATTCGGGCTTCATGATTCCGCAATACACAGCCGCAGGTATCGTAAGCGAGAACAAACAATTGTGTACACCCGCAAGTGTAGATTCTATCAGCAGCAGCAACAACCAGGAAGATCATGTAAGTATGGGCGCCAATGCGGCAACAAAATGTTTGCGTGTAATAAATAATGTGGAAAAAGTGCTGGCTATAGAATTGTTGAGCGCAGCACAGGCACTGGATTTCAGGAGGCCGTTGAAAAGCTCGGTTGTAATTGAAGAGATGGTTTCGGTGTTTAGAAAAATTGTAAACTTCAATGAAGAAGACCGTGTGTTGCATAATGATATGATAAAAGCAGTGGCGTTTGTGAGAACCTGGGTTTGCGAGGATTAAAATAATTATCATGAGAGAAAGTTTACAAATAGCAAAACAGGAATTAATCGAAAGATGGATAAAAGCTTTTGATGAGATAGATCAGTTTTCTTTTTATGAAGCAAAAACTGTTAAAATTAGATATGCTGAATCTTATCGTTTCGATGTAAGCGCTTATAAATATGGAAAAATAAAAGCGGGTGGAAAATTATTAGATGAAAAGAAAAATGACAAAATCGATTATCATGAATATGGACTTGATAAAAATAATTTTCCAACTATATCCAGAGCAAAACATTCATGGAATAAAATTGATTGGATTGGGTTTTATAAAAAGGAAGATAATTTGGTTGAGTATGTTGAGTTTTGCGTAAATACTAGTGTTCCTTCAGTTATAGAAAGAATTATATTAAATAATGGTAAGAAATTATTTTTCCAATCATTTCGAATTAATGGAAGAGGGACAGGTTTTCATAAATCTTATCTTACTTTACCAAGAGAAGAAATGATTAAAAATATAATAACTGATAACTCATCAGTAAACTTGGTTATAGAAGAATATGAGTATGAAAAAAATAATATTAAACAGGCTTTTTGTTGTGGAATAGCTTCTGGATATGGGCAATACACTTGTATTGATTTGTATAATTACTATGACTCAGGTTACCTAAAAGAAATAAAGACAATTTATAAAAATGGGTTTCCAAATAGAATAAAATATTTCAAATCAGAAAAAAACACTTTTTTAAAAAATTTGAGTATTAGTTTAACTCAAAAAATTGCAAATCGAATTATAGAAGTATTGCTTGCAATGGCTTTTGAAAGCCCATTATTTTGTTTGCAGCTTTCTTACCGAAGTGTAAGTAATTATTGGCCTTCATTAATTCCAGTCACGCTAAAATTCAAAAATTGGGTAAAAGATGAAGAAGGGCCATTTATGGCACAACCTGGAGATTTTATTAGTGTCAATGACGAAAATATTGAAGAAGAATTTACAGAATTTTGCAGGATGATTGATGAGAAAGAGAGCTGGAATGCGGCATCCAATATGTTAAGGAACGTAGCGAGAATTCTAACACTTTCAAAACTGGACAATAAAATAAAAGTTACAAATGATTTTGTAGCTTTTGCTGTTGATATGGAATTGGAGGGAAGGGAGCTTGACAAAATTATAATAAAATGTGGGGCAGATAAAGCAAGTGTAAAGCAATGGAAAAAATTGGGTTGGATTTAATCGCTCAGTAAAATTCCAAACGTACAAGGGTGCGACGCAAGAAAAGCTAAATATTTATTCCAAAGTTTGGTGCAAAAAATTCAAACATCTCAAAATAATACATCATGGTTCGGATAGACAAACATTATGATGCTGTAAAATACGCCACCCCAACCGGCACAACACTCACCTGCAAAGGTTGGATTCAGGAAGCAGCCTTGCGTATGTTGCTCAATAATTTAAACCCTGAAGTAGCAGAACGCCCTGATGATTTGATTGTGTATGGCGGTCGGGGTAAAGCAGCAAGAAATTTCCAGGCGCTGGATAATATCATTGCGGCGTTAAAAATTTTGGAGAACGATGAAACGCTTTTGGTGCAAAGTGGCAAGCCTGTTGGTATTTTAAAAACGCATAAAGATGCACCACGGATTTTGATCTCCAATTCGCAGCTTGTTCCCAAATGGGCCACATGGGAACACTTTGATGAACTGGAAAAAAAAGGATTGATGATGTACGGACAGATGACTGCCGGAAGCTGGATATACATTGGCTCGCAGGGTATTGTACAAGGCACGTATGAAACTTATGCAGCGATAGCCAATAAACATTTTGGCAGCTCATTAAAAGGTACATTGAATGTTACTGCGGGGCTTGGTGGTATGGGTGGCGCACAGCCATTGGCAATAACGATGAACGATGGCGTGGCACTTGTTGCCGAAGTAGAAGAATGGCGCATAGATAAACGCATTGAAACAAAATACCTCGACGAAAAATATACCAGCATTGATGAAGCGATAAATGCCGCCATGCATTACCGCAGAGAAGGCGAATCTAAGAGTATTGGCGTGCTGTGCAATGCAGTGCACCTGCTCGACAGGTTGATACAAAGAGACATCATTCCCGATACACTCACCGATCAAACCTCTGCGCATGACCCATTGATTGGTTATGTGCCGCATACATTGAACAATGATCAGGCAAATATTTTACGCAATGCAAACCCTGCACAATACATTGAACACAGTTACGAAAGTATGCACCTGCATGTACAACTCATGTTACAACTGATGCACAAAGGCGCTATTACTTTCGATTACGGCAATAACATTCGTGCAAGAGCACAGGAGTATGAGGCCACTCACAAACCACAAACTACAAACTTTAAACCCGGCCACTGCTTCGATTTCCCCGGCTTTGTTCCGGCATATATCCGTCCGTTGTTTTGCGAAGGCAAGGGCCCGTTTCGCTGGGCTGCATTAAGCGGCGATGCAAATGATATTGCCGTTACCGACGAAGTAATTGCCAAGCTCTTCCCTGAAAATAAATCGCTGCATCGCTGGTTAAAACTCGCTAAAGAAAAAATTGCATTCCAGGGTTTACCTGCACGTATTTGCTGGCTTGGCCAGGGTGAAAGAGAAAAAGCTGGTCTTGCATTCAATGAACTCGTTCGCACTGGAAAAGTAAAAGCACCGATCGTTATTGGTCGCGATCATTTGGATACCGGAAGTGTTGCAAGTCCTAACAGAGAAACAGAAGCAATGCTTGATGGCAGCGATGCCGTGGCCGACTGGCCCATTCTCAATGCGCTTGTAAACACTGCGGGTGGTGCCAGTTGGGTAAGCCTGCATCATGGTGGTGGTGTGGGTATGGGTTACAGCATACATGCAGGAATGGTGATTGTTGCAGATGGAACCGATGATGCCGAACAACGTTTAAAACGTGTGTTAAGAAACGACCCCGGCATGGGTGTTATCCGCCATGCAGATGCGGGTTATGATGTGGCTATAGCAACAGCAAAGGAGCATGGGTTGGATTTGGGGAGTAAATTGTAGTTCGGGTTTCGAGCAGATTCGAACTCAAGAGATAATTATTATGAGCCAGAAGACAGTGCTGCTATTAAGCTTCTCTTGCGTCGCACTCTTGTACTTTGGGTAATTTTATTTGGCAATGTGCAGCAGTGTTTATGAATTCTAAAGGTCGCAGATTCATAACCTTTACCTCATTATTTTTAAACGCATCGAACTCAATGCGTTTAAAATCTAATTAGGTCGAATTCGACCTAATTAAAAATTCCAGTCAGGTAGCTTTTTTGTATTTTCAAAAATAAAAGTTTAAAACTTGACAAAAAGTAAAACAATAATTGTAAAAGAACAGCCTATTACTATCATTGAAGTAAATAATCAAGACTATATTTCGTTAACCGATATGACAAGAAGTTTTGAGGATGGACTTGTTTTAATTGAAAAGTGGCTACGTAATAAAAATACAGTTGAGTTTCTTGGCATCTGGGAAAAGATAAATAATGCCAATTTTAATTCCCCCGAATTCGGGGGAATTATGATGGAGGCAGGACTGAACAGGTTTACCCTTTCTGTAAAGAAATGGATTGAAAAAACAAACGGTATTGGCTTAGTAGCTAAAACAGGAAGGTTTGGAAGCGGTACGTATGCACATCGTGATATTGCATTTGAATTTG
>JANXWM010000797.1 GCA_025351145.1 Chitinophagaceae bacterium | reverse complement strand
TCTTTGCCGCAAAATTTTACAAAGTGAAAGGTAAGTATGTAGCTTTTTTAATCATATTGGTTTTACTCGCCGATCAGGCTTTGAAGTTCTATATTAAGACGAATTATTATCTTCAAGAAGAACATAACGTAATTGGCGAATGGTTCAGGCTGCATTTTGTAGAAAACGAGGGAATGGCCTGGGGCTGGCAGTTTGGCGGCGATTTTGGTAAAATAATACTCACCCTTTTCAGGCTGGTAGCTGTTATATTAGGTACGTTTTACCTGCGGACAATTATTAAAAAAAATTACCACCGCGGTTTTATTATTTGTGCAGCTTTAATTTATGCAGGCGCTCTTGGCAACCTGCTCGACAGTATGTTTTACGGGTTAATTTTTAGTAACAGTGAGCCTTTTTTAGTAGCACAACTGCTGCCTGATGGTGGTGGTTATACTTCTTTTCTGCACGGCAAAGTGGTAGATATGCTGTACTTCCCTATTATCCAAAATGCCAAATATCCTGCATGGTTCCCGGTTTGGGGGGGCGAAGATTTTGAATTTTTCCGTCCGGTATTTAATCTTGCCGATGCTTCTATTTCTACGGGTGTAATTGCATTGCTGGTATTTCAGAAAAAGTTTTTTCCAAAGCACCACGAAGAAATGAACACCACAGTTGAAACAGGCGCTGTGGTTGATGACAGGGCACAAGTTTTATAGAGTTGCTTTTATGCTCAATCATTCGCTTTGCCGAATTATATTCTGAACGTACAAGTGAGTGACACAACAGACGATGAGCAGGGTTTCAAAAGCTGGCTTCATAAAATGCTTTCACGCTAAAATTTATAAATATTTACGCTTGAATTTTCTTTTTGCCTGGCGGTATTTCAGATCGAAGAAATCTGCCAATGCCATCAACATTATTGCATGGATAAGTGTGCTGGCCATTGCAGTTGGTACGGCGGCATTAATTATTGTTTTAAGTGTGTTCAATGGTTTTGAAGACCTGGTAAAAAATTTGTACAGCGACTTTTATTCCGATGTAAGAATTGCACCCGCAACAGGGAAATTTATTTCTTTCTCTCAAGATCAAATTAATAAAATTGATTCTGTTCCCGGTGTAAAAAAGCTTAGCTTTTTTGCAGAAGAAAGGGCTGTGCTGGTAAACGGAGAATACAATACCATTGTTTCTTTGAAAGGTGTTGATGAGCACTACAATGAAGTTAACAATCTTACAAACCATATTGAGCGCGGCAAGTACGATCTTGGTTCTTCTGATGCGCCTCTGATTGTAGCCGGATCTGGCATCAGCAATGCTGTGGGTGCCGATCCGGAAAATAAATTATCGAACCTGGCCATCTATCTTCCCAACAGAAAAGCGGTTAATTACAACAGTATTGATGCCATGCATTCGTACAACGTAAACACAGCAGGCATATTTACCGTACAGCAAGAGTTTGACGATAAATATGCGTTTACCAACCTTGCGTTTATGCAGTACATGCTCGACCTGAAACCGAATGAATACAGTGGTTTGGAGATTGCACTGCAGGCAAATACAAAAGAAGATGATGTGCAAAAAACACTGCAACAGATCATGGGTAAAAATTACGTAGTGCAAACGCGTTACGAGCAAAACCAAAATCTCTTCAGCATTATGGAAATTGAGAAATGGGTTATTTATGGCATACTTTCTATCATACTGCTGGTTGCTGCTTTTAACATGATTGGTGCACTAACCATGCTTGTACTGGAAAAACAAAAAGATATCGCCGTACTAAAAGCCATGGGCGCACACGATGGCCGCATACAGGGTATATTTTTAACCGAAGGTTTGGTGCTTGCCGGCGTTGGTGGTGGAGCGGGTATTCTGCTGGCCATTGGTACATGCCTGCTTCAAATAAAATTCCACCTGATTAAGCTGGAAGGTAATACATTTATTATAGATTATTACCCGGTAAAAATGTACCTGCCCGATTTTTTGCTGGTAACTTTTACCGTATTTACCGTTGCTGTTTTAGCTGCCTGGATACCAAGCCGCAAAGCCGCTGCGCAATTATTTTCGCTTAAGAGTTAAAGCATTTTTTGGGCCGGGCTGAAGAATATAAATGAAGCATCGTTGCGTCGCACTCTTGTACTTTCTGACTAACCATGAGCTATTACCCAACCGGATAATTAAGTATAAAATGAATAATTACATACAGGTAACTATTGAAAATATTAATTCAGAACAATCTGATATATTAATTGCGCAATTGAGCGAACTGGGTTTCGATGGGTTTGAAGAAAATGAAATTGCACTTTCTGCATTTATAGTTGAAAACGTTTTCAATGAAGCAGAACTGGCTGAATTAATTCAGCATTATAATCTTACCTATTCCAAAAATTTAATTGAACAAAAAAACTGGAACGAGGAATGGGAAAAAAACTTCGAGGCTGTAGTAGTGGATGATTTTGTCTCAATAAGGGCCAGCTTTCATCAACCGGTTAAAAATGTACAGCATGAAATAATTATTACACCTAAAATGAGTTTTGGCACCGGGCACCATGCCACTACTTTTATGATGATTCAGCAAATGCGGGATATTGATTTTGCAGGTAAATCAGTTTTCGATTTTGGCACTGGCACGGGTATACTTTCCATTTTAGCAGAAAAACTTGGTGCTGCAAAAATTATTGCAATTGACAACGACGAATGGAGCATTAATAACTCAATTGAAAATTCAGAAAACAATCATTGCAAGAATATTTCACTCCAATTAAATGATGCACCTTCTCAAAATCAAGAATTCGATATTGTGTTAGCCAACATCAATAAAAATGTGATTCTTGACCATTTCGCTGTTTTAAAGAATTACCTTTCTGCAAACGGACACTTGTTAGTAAGCGGCCTTCTTACGGAAGATGAAGGCGATATTATATTAGCAGCCAATGCGTTAGGTTTAAAACATTGCTTAACCACCGGGAAAGATAAATGGATAGCTATAAGGTTTTGCTTATAATTTTTTAGAAAAGGCTTGTTAACTCATCATTAATTAAATAAATTGTCCCCTATATTTGCTGTTCAGCTTTAACCAAGTCTAATGGATGAATTATTACTCATAATACTTGCTTATTTTATTGGCTCCATCCCTACTTCAGTTTGGGTGAGCCGCAGATTCTTTGGGATAGATATACGTGATTATGGCAGCGGTAACGCAGGTGCTACCAACACATATCGTGTACTTGGTGCAAAATGGGGAACTTTGGTCATGATTATTGATATGCTTAAAGGCATTATTGCAACCTCTCTTTACGTTGTTCTTCCTTTACGGCTTCAGCACAATGATTTATACTTAACGAATCTAATGATTGGCCTTGGGCTTGGGGCCGTGTTGGGGCATATATTCCCTATATGGGCTGGTTTCAGGGGAGGAAAAGGTGTAGCAACTTTGTTCGGAATGATCGTTGCTATTCAGCCATTGGTAGCAGTATGTTGCATTGGGGTTTTCCTCATCGTTTTATATTTAACCCGTTTTGTATCATTAAGCTCAATGCTGGCCGGGGTTTCATTTGCAGTGTTCATACTTTTTATTTTTAATGACGATGTTACGCTCTACAGGATATTTTCCGTAGGTGTAGCCCTTCTCGTGATACTTACCCATCAAAAAAATATTAACCGTATCCTCAATGGAACCGAAAGTAAAGTTCCCATCTTTAAATATCGTGATCGCCGCCGCCAGCGAAGAAAAGGTAATTAATAAATGGTTACTTTTCTAGCTCGCATTCCATGTTTTGTAATCCACATTAAGCATCTACTATAAAAAGAAAGTGAAGCTGATAGCTGTAACTTTGGTATAGATATTGCCAACGGTTTTAAAAAAATATAATGCAAAAGAAATTACTGTCTGCTGTAACGATGCTTATTATTCTAATAGGTGCAGCTTGTAGCCATAATACCATTACAGGGCGCAACCAGTTATCACTTGTTTCCGAAGCTGCAGTTCAGAGTTCAGCAAAAAATGAATACACAAAATTCCTTTCAACCAATAAAGTTGTAAGCAGCAACGCTAATAAAGACGCTGAAATGGTTACCCGTGTAGGCACGAGGATAGCGGCAGCTATAACTCAATATTACAAATCGAAAGGATTAACAAACGAATTAGATGGTTACCAGTGGGAGTTTAACCTCGTTGACAGTAAAGAGGTTAATGCCTGGTGCATGCCCGGTGGGAAGGTGGTAGTTTATACAGGTATATTGCCTGTTACTCAAAATGAGGCGGCCCTTGCCATTGTTCTTGGGCATGAAATAACGCATGCAGTTGCAGGGCACGGCCGGGAGAGAATGAGCCAGGTAATGCTTGCACAAGGAATCCAGGTAGCAGGTGATGTAGCACTCGGTAATAATCCCCAAACGGTAAATATTTTTAACAATGTTTATGGACCAGGTGCCCAGTTAGGGGTTTTACTTCCAAACTCGAGAAAACAGGAACTTGAAGCTGATCATTATGGTTTAATCTTTGCTGCTATGGCCGGTTATAATCCACAGGAAGCTATTCCATTCTGGCAAAGAATGGCAAAATTGGGAGGAGATAAACCCCCAGTTTTCCTCAGCGACCACCCTGCTGATGAGGATAGGATCCAAAAATTGCAAGCTTTAATGCCAGAAGCGCTTACTTACTATAAACCTGTTAGCAAATAGGCTAAAAGTCATTAAAATACATTTAAAAAATCCGGGGCTGGTAAAATAGACCCTGATTTTGTGTATTTACGACAATTATATCCTTACCTTGCACTCCCAATTAGTTAACCTTAAATTCATTTTTAAATTCATTTAAGGATGTCAACATTAAGTTTGTTTGAAAAATTAGAGTTAAAAGATGAAAAAAACCTGTTAGTTCAGGGTCTTCCATCTTCCATTGAGAAACAGTTTGCCAAACTATCATACGCCAAAAATTTAACCCCGCTTCTAAAGAGCAGGAAAATTGATTTTGCGTTGATATTTGCTGTAAATCACCACCAGTTATGTACCATACTGCGTGAAGTTTTCCCCGCATTGCACGCAGAAAGTAACCTTTGGATTGCTTATCCAAAAACCACAAGCAAAATTGCAAGTGATCTTAACAGGGACTGCAGCTGGCAAATTGTAAGTGATAATGAGTACGAAAGTATTGGCGAAGTAACACTTGATCATGTATGGAATGCCATACACTTCAAAAAATTAGAAATCGTTGCCGTAGAAGTGGAAGTAAAACCACTTTCTAAGAAAAAGCAAAAGCTGGAACTGGCTTAGCCAAAGAATTGGTTTCATGAAACTCATTAATGTAGAAATTAAAGCAAAATGCTTTCACCCCGAAAAAGTGGAAGCATTTTTATTAAATAATAACGCCCTGTTTCAGGGCACCGATCTGCAGAAAGATACTTACTTTAATATACTGGATGGACGTTTAAAACTTCGCCAGGGAAATATCGAAAATAACCTCATCTTTTACAAACGCAATAACCAGAAAGGCCCAAAGCAATCTAACTTTTCATTAATACCTGTTTCGGAGCCTCAGCAAATGGAATCAATTTTAACCGAAGCGCTCGGGATAAAAGTAATTGTTGAAAAGAAGCGCAAAATCTATTACCTAAACAACATTAAAGTTCACATTGATGAAGTGCCCGGCTTAGGTTGTTTTGTAGAAATAGAAGCTGGAAACCGTTTAAACCCTGAAATTTGTTTAGAAGAATTACATCGGCAATGTGCCGAACTTATGCATCATTTTGATATTAAAGAAGAAGAGTTAATTGAAAACAGTTACAGCGATATGCTATTGACTTAAAACCTTTAATACTTTTTTTGTACCCGGCTTTATCTTTTCAATTGATCGTTCCTTGCGTCGCACACTTGTACTGCATAATAAGGAGCAGCTTTGAACAACAGCCCAAAGCCGCTTATTGATCTGAACGCACAAGAGTGCGACGCAAGTAAAGCCGAATAGCAGTTAAATTGCCCAGTACATTATTCTCTTTCTCTCTTAGCTTATCTTTGCCAACCTTTAAAAAGAATTATGAGTCAACATTTATCTGAACAGGAAATTATCCGCCGCGAAAAATTAAAAGAACTTGAGCAATTAGGCATTAATGCTTATCCTGCTGCGCTGTACCCGGTTACACATTATTCTACAGATATAAAAGCAGGTTTTAGCGAAGAAACAAAGGAGCAGTTTGCGGAGGTATGCCTGGCCGGGCGCATTATGAGCATAAGAGACATGGGTAAGGCAAATTTTGCTGTGCTGCAGGATGCTGCAGGTAAAATTCAATTTTATATCAGGCAGGATGATATTTGTACAGGTGAGGATAAAACATTGTACCAAACCGTTTGGAAAAAATTGCTCGATATTGGCGACATTATTGGTATTAAAGGGTATGTTTTTACAACAAAAACAGGCGAAACATCTGTTCATGTAAAAGAGTTTACCATACTTACCAAATCATTACGCCCACTGCCTATTGTAAAGGAGAAAGATGGAGAAGCATTTGATGCTGTAACGGATCCGGAGTTTCGTTACCGCCAGCGTTATGCAGACCTTATTATTAATCCCGCAGTAAAAGAAACATTTGTTAAACGCACCATACTTGTAAATACCGTTCGCAAATTTTTAAACGACCGCGGTGCACTTGAAGTTGATACCCCGGTTTTACAACCAATACCGGGTGGTGCTGCAGCAAGGCCGTTTATAACGCATCACAATACACTTGATATGCCTTTGTACCTGCGCATTGCCAACGAATTATATTTAAAGCGCCTTATTGTGGGCGGCTTCGACTGGGTGTACGAATTCAGCCGAAACTTTCGTAACGAAGGCATGGACCGTACACATAATCCTGAGTTTACCGTATTAGAATGGTACACTGCCTACAAAGATTATTTCTGGATGATGGAAATAACTGAACAGTTATTCGAAAGTATTGCCATGGCCTTGCATGGCACAACCGAGTTACAGGTTGGCGATAAAACAATCAACTTTAAAGCGCCTTATAAAAGAATCTCTATTCTTGATGCCATAAAAGAAAACACAGGTATTGATGTAAGCGAAATGGACGAAGCGCAATTGCGTGCAGTATGCAAACAACTGCATATAAAAGCAGATGAAGGCATGGGTAAAGGTAAACTTATCGATGAGCTTTTTAGTGAAACCTCAGAGCATACATATATACAGCCAACATTTATTACAGATCATCCCGTAGAGATGAGCCCGCTTACAAAGAAGCACCGAAGTAAACCCGGCCTGGTAGAGCGTTTCGAGCTTATGATCAATGGCAAAGAACTGGCCAATGCATACAGTGAATTAAACGACCCCATTGATCAGCGCGAACGTTTTGAAGAACAGTTGCGCCTGATGGAGCGTGGCGATGATGAAGCCATGTTTATAGACCATGATTTTTTGCGGGCCATTGAGTATGGTATGCCACCCACAAGCGGTATTGGCATCGGCATAGATCGTTTATGCATGTTAATGACCAATCAGCCATCAATACAGGATGTACTTCTTTTCCCCCAAATGAGGCCAGAGAAAAGAGAAGAATAAAAAGCTTGATACCAGCTAATCTTTTCATGGCATCCCGGTTGCGTCGCAAGCACTTCATCTGCATATCTTAATTGAGCTGTGGCATCAGGTGCATCGGTCCTGTTTCCAATAGACTTTCTTTAATCCGGATAGATAAAATGGCTATAAGTATGGTGCTAAAAGATACCGGCCTCGCCGCCGCAGCATTTTTCATTGGCATTAAGAATGTATAAGAAAAAGAAGAACAGGATATTTAATAAGCAGGTTACCCGGCCTGCTTTGTTTTTTGTTTACATTGTTGCGTAATATTGATGTATGAAAGTTACCGGTTTCAGTTTTATAAGAAACGCAGT
>JANXWM010000743.1 GCA_025351145.1 Chitinophagaceae bacterium | reverse complement strand
CATGGTTTTTCCGCGTTTGCCGGGATACGCAGAGATCGGCTGGTCGCCTGTTGCAGGCAGAAGCTGGGATGAATACAAACTTAGATTGGCCAGTCATGGCACCCGTTTTAAAGCTATGGATATTGATTTTTATAAATCTAAGTTAGTGCCATGGGCTGAGTAAATTTTTGAAAAATACATGAAGTTTAAAAAGCATCGTTCAATTTTGAATGATGCTTTTTTATTGTTGCCTTTTTTTAAAACCAAATTTTGCAGGAGAATTTTTTTTGAGCCAAACAACGGTTCGTTGGGCATCGTTCCTTGCGTCGCACACTTGTACCGTATAACATTTGGGGACTTTCAACAGCCAATACACCCAACGGCAAAATCCGGTTTAACTATTAATTCTTCATGTCCCGTTCTTCATTTTTCATTCCTTAGCTTTGCCCACCTAAAAAATAAGCTATATGAAAATTGCTGTACTTGGTAGCGGCATGGTTGGCCGTACAATGGCTGTTGACCTTGCACATAAACATGAAGTAACTACGTTCGATGCAAGTGAGCATGCATTGCAAATGCTGAAAGCTATATCAATTGCAATAACCACAGTTCAGGCAGATCTTTCTGCTTTCGAAACTTACCCTGAACTGTTAAAACCATTTGATATTATTGTAACAGCAGTTCCAGGTTTTATGGGTTACAATGTTTTAAAAGCTGTAATTGAAGCGGGGAAAAACGTGGTAGATATTTCTTTCTTCCCCGAAGATGCACTTGCACTTGATGCATTGGCAAAAGAAAAAAATGTAACTGCCATTACAGATTGCGGCATTGCACCCGGAGTAAGTAACCTGGTGATAGGCTACTACAACAGCATTATGCAGGTTGAAAGTTTTGAATGTTATGTTGGTGGGTTACCAAAGACAAGAAAAAAACCTTTCGAATACAAAGCCCCTTTTTCCCCCATTGATGTTATTGAAGAGTACACAAGACCGGCACGATTAAAAGAAAATGGAGTAATCGTTACCAAACCTGCACTTACAGAAATTGAACTCATGGATTTTGATGAAGTGGGAACACTTGAATCTTTTAATACGGATGGTTTGCGTTCATTGCTTTTTACTATGCCGCATGTACCTGATATGAAAGAAAAAACATTACGCTATCCAGGCCATGCTGAATTAATTATTTCACTGCAAAGAAGCGGCTTCTTTGGAACTGAAACTATTAACTATAAGAATAACGAAATTGTTCCTTTGCAATACACTTCTGCTATTTTATTAAAAGAATGGAAACTTCAACCCGGTGAAGAAGAATTTACCATTCTGAAAGTGGTAGTAAAAGGTAAAATGAACGATGCACCAAAAACAATTGAGTACACAATGCTCGACCGTTATGATGCAGCTACGCAAACGTCTTCCATGTCAAGAACTACGGGCTATACCTGTACTGCGGCAGTAAATGCTTTTGCGGAAGGATTGTTCAGCGAGAAAGGTGTGTTTCCACCGGAGCTTGTTGGTAAGAATGAAAGCTGCTTTAATTATATACTCAATTACCTTAAAGAAAGAAATGTGAACCTGGTAAAAAAAGAATGCTGATCAAAGAAGATATACATCTAATAAACCATCGGGAAGTACAACATGTACTTCTTTTTTTTTGTGGTTGATATTTATTAATGTTTCATCGTGTAAAGGAACGAGCACTTCTTTTTCATCAATCATTAATTGCAGCAATACCTGGTGAGGCTGTTCAATTACTTCATCTATTAAACCAATATTTTTTCCGTCATCAACCAGTTTGTAACCGATTAAACCAATGGGTGAATTTTTTGCAACAATTTTTCTAAAATCTTCCTGCGGCAGCCAAACCCCTTTTTTTACCATGAGCTGCGATTTTTCCCTTGTATCAAAACCTTCTAACTGAATGGCAGTTTCGTCGTTGGTTTTTGCTTTTGAGGATCCTATAAAATATGGCAGGTAAGAAGCTTTACGGTCTTCAATAAAAATTACCTCGCCTTCTTTAAAAACAATTTTTTTACCAAGTGCATGTTTTAAAATAAGTTCGCCTGTTAGGCCGAACGCAGCTACAAATTTTCCTATGTTGATGTATTCGCTCATAATATTGCGGCAAAGCTAATGTGCAGAAATTGAACAGTGTAAAAAGTAACATAGAAATAATTTTTTTGTAAAA
>JANXWM010000725.1 GCA_025351145.1 Chitinophagaceae bacterium | reverse complement strand
AGGGATAAAATCAGCAATAAAAATTACTTTAGCAGCGAACTGAAATTCATTATACATAATCAATGAAAATAAGTCCGATACCATATAATGAATCTGAACGCCTTGAAGCACTTCATTTATATAAAATCCTGGATACAGATGCTGAAACAGGCTTCAACGATATTGTTGAATTAGTTTCCCAGATTTGCGAAACGCCTTTCTCCTTAATTACCTTGATCGATGAAAACAGGCAATGGTTTAAAGCTAAAAAAGGAATTGATCTTACAGAAACCCACCGCGACATTTCTTTTTGCGCCCACGCTATTCACGAACCTGATATAATGCTGTTGCCTGATACCAGTAAAGATGACCGTTTTTTTGACAATCCCTTTGTAGAAGGTGAACCAAAGATTCGTTTTTATGCCGGCATGCCTTTAATTACCGAAGAAGGTAATGCACTTGGTACTTTATGTGTGCTTGATCAAAAACCAAGAATACTTACAGATAAGCAAATATTCAGCTTGCGCATCCTGGCAAAACAGGTTATAACACTACTTCAGCTAAGGGTAAAAATTTCAGGTTTCGAATCTCAACTGAGCGCATATTTTAAAAGCACTTCAAATGCTGTTTGTTTTATAGGGCCAGATCAAAAGATTGTTGCGTTCAATAAAATATTTGAAAAAAATACACTGCTCCAGCTAAACAGTGAAGTTAACATTGGCGATTCAATGTTAGACTTTATCAGTGCACCCAATATAGAGAGTTATAAATTAAATTTTAATCTTTCGATTGCCGGGGAGGAAACACAGGTTGAAATGCTTGTCCCTTTTCAAAATGAAAGTATATGGTGGTCGGTAACTTATATACCTGTACGAAATACATCTGGAGAAATTATAGGTGTTGTATTTAATGCTGCTGATATAGATAAACGAAAAAAAGCTGAAAAAGCGTTGTTAGAAAGTGAAGCAATTCTTCGGCAGAAAAATGAATTATTACAGTCAATGCTGGAGAGCCCTAAGGGTGTAATTATTTTTTCTCTCGACACAGAATATTGTTACAAGGCATTTACAATCTCTCACAAAGAAACCATTAAAAAAATATGGGGAATTGATATTGAAATAGGCATGAATATGCTTCAAATAATTGATGATGATGTAAACAGGAAAAAAGCAAAAATCAATTTTGAAAAAGCGTTAAAAGGAGAATATTTAAATTTTATTTCAGAATATAATGATGAATCAAAAGGCCACTTCTTTTGGGAAAACCGCTATTCACCTGTCTATGCGGAAAACGGAGAAATAGTTGGCTTAACTGTATTTTCCACAGATATTACCCAAAACAAAATTGCAGAAAATAAAATTCAAAGAAACGTTGAGCAAAAACAATATATAGCACAGCTTAGCGAGGCTGTAGAGCGAACAGAAAAAATTGAAGAGATATATGAACTGGCACTGAATGCACTTCAAAAAACCATCGGGGCAAACATGGCTTCAATATTACTTTTTGATGCAGATGGAGTTATTCGGTTCAAAGCATTTCACGGCCTTTCAAATGACTATTTAAGAAAAGCAGAAGGACATTCCCCCTGGAAGGAAAATGAAGTTGACCCGCTACCCATTTTTATTGCTGATGCTGCAAAAGATGAATCTCTGGAAAGCCTTTTGCCTGTAATACAAAAGGAAGGTATTAGTGCATTAGGGTTTATCCCTTTGTTTTACCGAAACAGGCTCATTGGTAAGTTTATGATTTATTTCAGTGAAGTGCATGAATTCAGTGAAGAAGAAATTCAGTTGGCACAAACCATTTCAAGCCTTGTTTCACATGCCATCGGCCAAAAAAAATCAGAACTTGAATTAAGGGAAAGTGAAAAAAAATACCGCGATGTGGTAAATAATTTAAAAGAAATTATTTTTAAAACAGATGTAAATGGCCGTATAACTTTTCTAAATCCTGTATGGACAGAAATAACCGGGTTCGCCGTAGAAGAAAGCATTGGTAAATACCTGGTTGATTTTGTACATCCTGATGATCACACAAAAAGTGTTGAAAAATATAATGCACTCATCAATTTTGAAACAGATCACTGCAGGCACGATTTAAGGCATATTACCAAATCAGGCAATATTCGCTGGCTTGAAATAAACAAACGCCTTCTGCTTGATGATAACGGAATTTCAACAGGAACAACCGGAGTATTAAATGATATTACTGAACATAAAAAAGCAGAAAAAGAACTTGCCGAAAATCAAAGGTTCCTGCAAACGCTTATTAATAACCTGCCGGGGTATGTTTACAGGGTAAAAAATGACCCTACTTATACCCCGGAATATATGAGTGAAGGGGTTTTGAAAATTACCGGGCATTCTGCTGATGAATATATTGTTCAAAGAAACATTTCAGGCGCACACTCCATTGCAGACGTTGATAAAGAAAGAATATGGAACGAGGTTCAAAATGCAATTGCCAAACGGTTACCTTATGAGTTTTCTTACAGGATGCGCAGCACCACAGGCGATGAAAAATGGGTTTGGGAGAGAGGGCAGGGCATTTGGAATGATAAAGGTGAATTGATAGCCACCGAAGGTTTTATTACAGATATAAGTGACAAAAAAAAGGCTGAAGATGCACTTCAAAAATCTGAAGATAACCTGCGTACCGTTTTTGGAAATACCGAAGTAGGATATGCTTTATTAAGCAGCAAACTGGAATTATTATCATTCAATCAGCCGGCAAGCGATTTTGCATTAAAAGAATACGGGCATAAATTTATTGCAGGCACACCCATGCTTAATTATTTCCCTAAAGAAAGACACGCATTTTTACTTACTTCATGGAACAAAGTGTTTAATGGAGAAAGAGTTGAATACGATACCAACTTTATTAATACAAATGGAGAAGAAAAATGGAATCACATTAAATTTTCTCCTGTTTCCAATAAAGAAAAAGCGGTAACCGGAATTGTAATGTCCTTAGAAGATATTACAGAAAGAAAGAAGGCAGAAATAGAATTAAACAAATCATTCAACCTTGTAAAC
>JANXWM010000711.1 GCA_025351145.1 Chitinophagaceae bacterium | reverse complement strand
CTTAATCAGAACTTACAAGTGAGTGACACAACGAAGACGCCATGAAATTCAAATATTGACAAACAAAATCAGAAATTAATAAAATAGAAATTAAAACATTATGCCCGGCGATTCATTGAATGTAAACAACAAAGCGGTAGCACAAAACACTTATGATGCAATTGTAGTAGGCTCAGGCATTAGTGGCGGTTGGGCCGCGAAAGAGCTTTGCGAACAAGGGTTAAAGACCTTAGTGCTGGAGCGTGGCCGGATGGTAGAGCATATAAAAGACTACACCGATACCACGAAAGATCCATGGGAATTAACCCATCATGGCGGTCGTACCATGCAAAATAAAACCGACAGCCCTATACAAAGTAAATGCTATGCATACAATGAAGTGTCTAGCAAATTCTTTGTAAACGATAAGGAACATCCCTACAACCAAACTAAACCCTTCGATTGGGTACGTGGTTATCACGTAGGTGGCCGTAGCATTATGTGGGGCAGGCAATGTTATCGTTGGAGCGATGTTGATTTTGGCGCAAACGCAAAAGACGGTCACGGCGTGGATTGGCCAATCCGTTATAAAGACATTGCGCCATGGTACGATTATGTTGAACCATTTGTTGGTATCAGCGGTTCAGTGGAAGGTTTGCCACAATTACCTGATGGAAAATTTCTGCCGCCGATGGAAATGAACTGTCTTGAAAAACAGGTGGCAGAAAGAATTAATAAAGGTTTTGCTGATGGCCGCAGAATGATCATTGGCAGAACGGCTAACCACACTGTAAAAGTTGGCGACAGAGGACCATGCCAATACCGAAACAAGTGCCATGAAGGTTGCCCCTTTGGTGGTTATTTCAGCAGTAATGCGGCAACTTTACCTGCTGCAGCAAAAACTGGTAATATGACCTTGCGCCCCTTCTCAATTGTACAGGAAGTGATTTATGATAAGGACACCAAAAAAGCAAAAGGTGTGCGCATTATTGATACAGAAACTTTGAAAACCGAAGAGTTTTATGCAAAGATTATTTTCCTGAATGCTTCAACTATTGCTACGGCTTCTATTTTATTAAACTCGGTTTCAGATGCATTCCCCATTGGTTTGGGCAACAGCAGCGAACAGGTTGGTCATAACTTAATGGATCACCATTACGGTGTAGGGGCTTACGGAGAATCTGAAGATTTTGCAGATCAATATTTCTACGGCAGAAGGGCCAACGGCATTTATATTCCACGCTTCAGAAACATTAATGATCAAACGACTCAAAAAGATTATGTGCGTGGTTTTGGCTACCAGGGCGGTGGTGGCCGGGGAAGAATAGACATTCAGGAAGGTATTGGCGGCGATTATAAAGAGTCGCTTACTGAACCGGGTAAATGGACCATGGGTATAGGTTCCTGGGGCGAGCACCTACCTTATTATGAAAATAAAATGACGCTGAATAAAGACAAGAAAGATAAGTGGGGATTACCTACCATCGACATTGACTGCGAGTTTAAAGAGAATGAAAAGGCGATGCGAAAGGATATGATGGAAAGTGCAAAAGAAATGCTGGAGAAAGCAGGATTGAAAAATGTAGGCACTTATGATAGTGCTCCGGCCCCGGGTTTTTGTATTCACGAAATGGGTACGGCAAGAATGGGCAAAGACCCAAAAACGTCTGTACTAAACGGCAACAATCAAATGCACGAAGTGAACAATGTATTTATTACGGATGGTGCGTGTATGGCTTCAAGTGCGTGCCAGAATCCATCGGTTACTTATATGGCTTTAACGGCAAGGGCATGTGATTTTGCCGTAACGGAATTAAAGAAAGGAAATATTTAATTTGCGAATTTTGAATGTGCTGATGTGCAGATGAAACTGTAAGAAGATTGCACTAAATTGCTGAATAAAGATATGAAAGCACAAGAGTGCGACGCAAGAAAAGTTGAATCGTTTATCAAAAGTTGGGTACATAATTTTTTAAAATATAAAACACAGTTATTATGAACAGAAGAGATGCTTTAAGCCGGGTGGCGCTCTTGTTTGGCGGCTCCATTATTGGGGCAGAGGCATTTTTGAGTGGCTGCAAAACAGCTACCAAATATGGCGCAAGTATGAACTTTACGCCAGACGATATTGCTTACCTTAACGAAATTGCAGAAACTATTTTACCTGCTACAAACACACCCGGCGCCAAAGAGGCTAAGGTGGGCGAGTTTATGACGGTGATGGTGAAAGACTGCTACGAAGAAAAGGATCAGAAAACCTTTATGGAGGGTATGGGCAAATTAGATGAAGCCTGCCAGAAGAAGAACAGTAAATCATTCATGGAATCGAGCCCGGCAGAACGCCACGACTTTTTAGTTGCTTTGGATAAAGAAGCTAAAGATTACCAGAAAAGTAAAAAAGCTGAAGATCCTTCGCATTATTTTACCATGATGAAGCAACTTACTTTAACCGGCTACTTTACTTCAGAACCTGGTGCTACAAAGGCATTGCGTTATGTTGCGGTTCCCGGAAGATACGAAGGTTGCATACCATACAAAAAAGGTGATAAAGCCTGGGCTACTTAATTTGGAAAGTAAAATATTCGGCGGGAAATAAGGTATAAAGCTATGAACCCGGCTTTAGGTTTTTTATAGTATCGCCTGTTGCGTCGCACACTTGTACAATAAATCTTTGAGCAGCAAAAAAACACTTATGCAAAGGGTTTATTGTACAAGATATTTTTCTTTAATTATATCCAAGTGGTGCCGGTGATGACCATACACATGGTTAACCAATAACCTTGAAGCAATAGGGTAATTATTTGCGGTTCCTGTTCTGTTTAAAGACGTATCATCAAGGGTTTCTATAAAAGCAATACCCGCCTTTCGCAAAACTGAAAGCTCGTTCAAAATATCTTTTATACTCCTGTCGCTGGCATTTGCATTTTGTACTAAAAGATTTTCATCAAAACCTGGTAAATCGGTTTTATCTCCTCTTCCTATTCTCATTGCCCTGTAAATAATTACCCGCTCACAATCGGCTAAATGCAGCATGATATCTTTTATGGTCCATTTACCCTCGCTGTACCTGTATGCAAGCTTTTCTTCCGAAAGTTCTGAAACAAGCTGTTCGGTTTCAAGCTGAATATCTTCAAGGTGCTGAAGCAGGTTTCCATCGTCCGGAACTAAATCCATATAGTGTTGATAAAATGATGGAATGCCATCAACGGGTTTGTATACTTTTTTCATTCGAGAAGATATTATTGTGCTTATTACAATTTTTAATCTGCAAATTAATGCAACCTACGCTGAATAAAGAATCAGAGCGTAGAAGAGTGCGACGCAAGGAAAGCTCCATACTTATTCTTCAGCCAGGCTCAAAAAAGTTAAATTACAAATGCATCGTCAACCGATGAAACATAAAACGAGAACTGCTCTTTAAATGAACGCAGCTCATGCTCAAGGCTGCTGTCAGCAAGAGTTACATATTTCAACAGTTTCAATTCTCTTTCTATTTGCAAATCATGACCCGCATAATTCTGGTTTATAAAAAAAGATTCAACACCGGGATATACAGCATTCAATGCTTCACTAATATCGAGTATGGTCAAATTTTTATCGCTGAGATTGTAAGTGCCGCTTGGAATGTTCTTTTGTAATAACTGAGTTAGAATATTGGTAACCTTATTAATATGGATAAACGAACGAAGCTGCTTTCCGGTACCGTTAATTGTAATGCGGCCTGTATAATGGGCATCAAACATCAGCCGGTTTATGGCTGCATCAAACCTCATGGATTTGCTGTAGCCATATACATTACCCAATCTTAAAATAAGCGTATTGGCTTTGTTGAAAAGCCTTTGTATATGTTGCTCTGCGCGAAACTTTGAAATAGAATAAAAACTGTCGGGATTTGTTTGTGTTTCTTCTGTTGCGGGTTCTGATGTATTGCCATACACGGCGGTAGTACTTAAAAAGATCACCTGTTTTACGGGATTTTCTTCCAGTGCATAAACAAGTTCGGCAGTGCCCCAGTGATTGATCTGTTCAAAAACATGACCATCTAAATTTGCAAATGGCGTAGTAACCCTTGCAGCAAGATGGAATACCACATCAATATTTTTTAAAACCTGCCGCAGCTTGCGTGAGTCAAGAATTTCACCATGCACAAACTGAATTTTTGGCCGTTCTAATTTGCGGCCAACAAACAAATTATAATTGCCGCGGCTAAGGTTATCGTAGATGGTAATGCTTTCTGTTTCGGGTAATGATGCCAGGCCGTAAACCAGTTCAGTTCCAATGTATCCGGCTCCGCCGGTAATAAGAATTCTCATGTAAATATGCTGTTAAGTTTTTAATACACAGCAAAGGTTAGTTATTGCCGTGTATAAATTTAAAAAATGCCGGTGCTTTTTATTTGGTAACGAGTTCTGTATTTAAGCCGCATTCGGTTTTCTTTAAACCAAACCAGCGGCCGTCACGGCTATCGCTTTCAATATCAAACTTACGTGT
>JANXWM010000697.1 GCA_025351145.1 Chitinophagaceae bacterium | reverse complement strand
CTACCGACTTCTCATCCGGCGAGATGGCAGGGAAGAAGTCCGTGCCAGGAGCGCCGATCTGGCCGAGGAGTTTCCCGGTGCGATCGTACCAGCCGATCCGGGTTCCTGCCGCTGCGCCGCCGCTCACATACAGCAGCACGCCGTTGTCCGACACAGTCGCGGGCGCATAGGTGGTGTTGGCGGTTAATCCGGTAAGTGTTACCGAGCCGGTATTGCCTGCTGATGTTTTGGTGATCCATGCACTATCGCCGGCTTTATGGTATTGCACTGAATAGTATTTAACGCAGGTTACCAGGTTGGTCCAGTTTGTTTTTGCGCTGGTTTGTGTTATATTAGTGGTACTGGTACCTGATGTTGGTGGCACCATTGCAGTGGCCTTGCTTGTACCAAAAGCAGTACCAGTTGCACCATCGCCAAACACGGTTGCGGTATAGGAACCTAATGGTAAATTGATGGCTTTATAGGTTTTGTTTACAACAACAGGGCTGCCATACGCAATGCCATAGCGGTACAACTGCACGGTATATGGCGGAAGGCTTTTTGTACACTTGAAAGTGATGGTATTGGTATTGGTACAGGTAGCAACTGTATCAGCCGTTGTTACACTTATTTTGGCAGCAGTTTGGGTGAAGGTATTGCTGAGAGAATAAGCAATATGCTCACCGCCGTGATATGAAGTTACCTTTATCCAATAGTATCCCTGCGTAAGTGCAGTAAGATTAATAGCTAAATCACCGGAAGGTGCGGCATAATATATTTGCGAAGCTGTGGTATCCTTATATACCCATATTTGTTTATAATGACTGACACCAGTTGATTTCCAGAGTTCATCGTACAGGTTTACGGTCAAGTTACCTGAGCCGGTATAGTTTATCCTCCACCAGTCTGTAGTATTTCTTGTGTTGCCATTCTGGTAGAAGTTTACATGCCCGGTTACATTTCCGTTTGCAGGAATTGTTTTTGCCTGGTAGGCTGCATCATTGGGTTCTGCTGCACCATCGTTGGCATAGGTATAAGGCGTAAATGTATTGCTTAGAGTATAAGGTATGTAACCATTGCTATAATATGTGTGAATCCTTACATAATAAGTTCCGGCGGCAAGCCCGTCTGTATTGATGGTTTGCGTACCACTTGGCGCCATATAGTTTAACTGCGTGGTACCATCATTATCATACAGCCAGGCCTGTATATATTGCCCGTTTCCCGATGTAAGGGTAAGGCCGACCATGCCATCAAGTGTGGTGGTTATTTTATACCAGTCGTCATCATCCCTTAGCAGGTTGTAATAATAATTAATATGGCCTGTTTTGGTGCTGTTTAAATTAAAACTGTTAGCCTGTGCAAGGGTGCCGTTTGGCTCGGCATCATTTGCTTCTGCCGGTGAAAACAGGCTGTCTTCCAAAGTGTATGGAATGTAGCCATTGCCATAATAAGTCGCTAACCTTATGTAATAGGTGCCTGCAGCAAGGCCATCCGTATTCAAATCTGTCGCTGTGCTTGGTACAAAGTAGTTTAACTGTGTGGTGCCATCATTATCATATAACCAGCACTGTACATACTGACCATTGGCGGAAGTAAGTCTTAAGCGCAGCCGACCATCTGCGGTAGTGGTTACTTTGTACCAGTCAGCAGAATCCCTTGCGTTATTGTAGTAGTAATCTACGTGCCCGGTGGTGCTGCTGTTTAAGCCAAGTGTAAGGGCTTGCGCTTTTGTATCATTGGGTTCTAAATCGTTTGCCTGTGCAGGTTGTGTAAACGTGTTGTTGATGGAATAAGGTATGTAGCCGGTACTATAATAAGAGACAATTTTTACGTAGTAAGTTCCTGCTGCAAGCCCGTCAGTACTCTGTACTGAGGTGCCAGATGTTGCGGTAGAATTTAACTGTGTAGTACCATCATTATCATACAGGTAACACCACATATATTGCCCGTTGTTGGATGTAATTTCAATATCTAATTTACCATCGCCGGTAGTAGTTATCTTATACCAGTCTTCTGCATCTCTTACAAGATTGTAGTAATAATTTACATGCCCTGTTCGGGAGCCACCAAGTGGAAAAACTTTTGCCTGTGCCCTGGTACCGTTTGGTTCCACATCATTAGCCTGTGCGGGTACCGTAAGTGTATTGGAAATGGTATAAGGTGGTGTGCCGCCCCCATAATACGCAACAAGCTTTACATAGTAAGTGCCTGTTGCAAGCCCGTCAGTACTCAGTACTAAGGTACCATTAGTAGCTTGCGCATTTAATTGTGTGGTACCATCATTATCATACAGGTAACCCCAAATATATTGGCCATCGCCGGATGTTACGGTAATGTCTAATTTGCCATCGCCGGTGGTGGTTATGCTCCACCAGTCTTCATCTGCGGTGGCGGCGATTGAGCCGCTGTTGCTGCCATTTAAAGTTAATGTGTTGGCTGTTGCCCTTGTGCCGTTGGGTTCGGTTTCGGTTGCTTTGGCTGTGTTCCATGCAAGGCTGCAGGTGAGTAAAGCAAGTAGTAAAAGTTTCTGTCTCATGGTTACAGGTTTTTTGGTTTTAAAAACAAGTTAATTAAAATGAATTGAACAACAAATCTAACATGAATCATGCACAAAGCCTATACCCAAACTTAGGTAAATGTTTTACTTATTTGCTTTAATGTTTACTGTTTATAAAATATTTTTTGTACCCGCTGTAAAACATACATCAAGCTTTGTTCTGCGAATGTTTTCAAGATCAATTTAAAGGTCCTCTTTCATGCTAACATTTAAGTAGCCTGCCCTTAAACGGTTTAATGGTGGTGTCGAGAAGATTTTCGGCATGAATTCATTTGATGTGCAAACTTTAGCTTCAATCAAAATTTTGGAGTAGATTTTTTTAGCCCGGCAAAAAAATATCTATCGGGCTTTTGTTGCGTCGCACACTGCTCTTACAGTAGTAACAAGGAGCTTTTAACAGCCAATACAGCCAACTGCAAAACAAGGTTTCAAACATTTTGCTAAGCAACCCGGTGCAGCTGGTTAAAATTGTTCAGGCTTCAAAGTTTTCTTTGTATTTTCTTATAAGCAGGTAAGTCCAGGCAATATGTACCAGTAATATAGAACAGCATACCAACAGAACAACTGCCACACTTGTAAGCAGGCCTTGTGGGTTTGTAATTTGTTCAGGCATCTGTTTCAATAAATCATCGAACATTTTGGGGTTGTAAATAATGTAAATGCCGTTGGAAATGCCGAGCACAGAAAAAATAAAAGCAACAATGGCATTTACCTGCAGCCAGTCTTTTTGCTTCTTTGTCATCTTTTCATTTTTCACAACAGCACTGCTGTAAAACCTGTTGGCAAACCAGCCGTATAATACAACCGATGCAAATAAAAATACCTGTAACAATGCTGCCGGGTTTGCAAGTACCGCTATAAAACCAAGCACAGTAGTAACTGCTAAAAGTGTACAAAAGAAATTCACAATAAAACTGAGTATCCTGTAAATGATCATGTATTATTTTTTTTAATTACAAGCACCCGAAAATGATTAACCACATGCGCCCAGATTGTTCAATAATGATCTAACTGTACAAGAGTGCGACGCAACAAAAGCCTAATTTATATTCCTGTGCCGGGCCCAAAACTTTTAATTGAACCTTAATCAGGTTAATTTCCACAATCGTTGCGGGTAAAGGAGTTTTTACTACTTTCACGCCCCGATACGTGTAGAACTGACACAGTGTAACAAGCATAATAAAGACAAATCCCGGATGAAAGCGATAATACCCGTTGCAGGCGCAGGCGCAAAGCTGAGGCCACATACTTATACACAACCCAAGGCATTAATTCCTATTGCAGGTAAAACCATTCTCAGTTTTATTGTTGACCAGCTGAATGCAGCAGGAATAGATGAATTTATTTTTATAGTAGGTTATCTCGGCGAAAAAATACAGGAGTATGTAAAACAAACTTACCCCAATCTTACCTGTCATTTTGTTTTTCAAAACGAGCGGCAGGGCACTGGCCACGCAATTGAATTAACTAAAAACATTGTAGGCACCGATGAAGTTTTTGTGGTGCTCGGCGATACCATTTGCGAGTACGATGTAAAAGAAGTACTGGCCAGCGAATACAGCATGTTCGGTATAAAAAAAGTAGACGACCCGCGCAATTTTGGTGTAGCAGAAATTGATGAGAATGGTTTTATTGCCCATGTAATTGAAAAGCCTTCTATACCAAAAAGCAATATGGCACTTGTAGGTCTATACAAAATAAAAGAAACTAATTTTTTGTTTGAATGCCTGCACCACCTGTTTACGCAGGATATAAAAACCTACGGCGAATACAGCCTTACCGATGCACTTGAATGCATGATTAAACGCGGCGCAAAGTTTAAACCTTTCAGGGTAAAAAACTGGTTCGACTGTGGCAAAAAAGAAACCCTTCTTGAAAGCAATGCAACGCTGCTTAAAAAGTTTGGCGGCGTAGTTCACGAAAGTGTGGTAACAGAAAATTCAATCATCGTTCCCCCCGTAAGTATTGGCCCCGGCTGCATTTTAAAGAATGCCATCATTGGCCCGCATGTGGCCATTGGCGCAAATACTACGGTGCAGTATTCCATTCTCCGAGACAGCATTATTGGCTCTTACACCAACCTGTTCGAAGTTGTGTTGGATAACTCTCTCATCGGCAGTGATGCGAGTGTAAAAGGCCTCAGCCGCAGTTTAAATATTGGCGATAATACAGAGATTGATTTTGGATAAATGCAAATTTGCAGATGTGCGGATGCGTGGATGTGCGGATTAAAACCCAAGGCAAAATCCCAATGTATTCATTTACACATCCGCACATTCCCGCATTCGCACATTTTTTTGAGCCGGGCTAAAGTATTTCATGGCATCACCTCTTGCGTCGCACTCTTGTACCATATCACTTTATTGAGCTTTTAAAAGAGCCCTTCCACTTTTACGGCGTCTCTGTATATTTGAAATACTAATTCTATTGCATGTCATTCAATAACAGGATCACCAAACTTTTTGGAGTTCAATATCCCATCATCCAGGCTGGAATGATATGGGCCAGCGGCTGGCGTTTAGCCAGTGCAGTAAGCAACGCCGGGGCATT
>JANXWM010000670.1 GCA_025351145.1 Chitinophagaceae bacterium | reverse complement strand
CTTTACCAACATACATAAGCATAGTTTTTGGGCTGACAACAATTATGACAGTTGGATTTTTTTATAAGGCGACCAATAATTCAAAAGCAACTTTACTAATTCTTTTGATCTGGTTAGCATTACAGACCTTCATTGGACTATCAGGTTTTTATACATTGACGAATACAATTCCACCAAGATTTTTGCTTTTAGTTTTACCGCCAATTCTTTTTATCGCAGGACTTTTTGCCACTTCAAAAGGGAGACAATTTATTGATAGTTTAGACATGAAGACCCTGACGATATTACACACAGTTAGAATTCCAGTTGAAATTGTTCTCTTTTGGCTGTTCCTTAATAAGACCGTTCCTGAACTTATGACCTTTGAAGGAAGAAACTTTGACATTCTATCCGGACTTACAGCTCCTGTTATCTTTTACTTTGGTTTTATAAGAAAGCAATTAGACAGAAAAATAATCCTGATTTGGAATTTCATCTGTTTGGGACTTCTTATAAATATTGTTGCGAATGCTGTTCTGTCAGCACCATTTCCATTTCAAAAATTTGCTTTTGACCAGCCCAATATTGCTATTTTATATTTTCCTTTTATATGGTTGCCATCTTGTGTAGTTCCTTTAGTTTTACTTTCACACCTGGCGGCAATTAGACAATTACTAAATGGCGAACGAAAGAAAAACAACAGCTAACAGCAGATTTGAAATAGGCGGGGTTTCGTGGGCCTTTGCCCTGGTTCCTGTCTCCACGAAACAGTTCCTTGTTTGATCTACGCTTCAGTAAAAGCCCCTTCATAATCCAACCGTACAAGTGAGTGACACAAGGAACGATGCCATGAAACCCTCAGGCCGGCTACACAAAATTTTACAACATAATTAATTTGAACTTTCTTTACAGTACGAACTTCTAAAATTACCTGTACCGCTTTGCTGCTGCTCAAAAAAAGAATCATGAAAATGACTGTATCAACCCTCTTGAGAATTTGTTTGTTGATGGCATGCTCAATACCCGCTGTAAATTCGTTTGCGCAGGATACAGACACCACGAAAACCCAATTGCAGGTGGTAATGGAAGGTGAGGAACATGATGTAATGTTTGACGGGTATATGAACATGACCCACAATGCCGATGACGACAGCAATTGGGAAGAAATGGAAGACGATGTCTCTTTTGATGAAATGGTTTACAGGAAAAAAATGATGCCACTGGTAGGTAAATGGAATAAGGAATTTCTGGCAAACAATCAATTAACCGGCCAATGGAAAGAACGCGGCAGCAACAACCTTGCAGGCAGCGTAAAAGCAGTGGATTATGTAAAAAGTACTGGCGCGCTGTACCTTATTTCTGCCGGCGGCAGTTTATGGAAAGGAACGGTTACCGGTTCTAAATGGGTTATCTTAAACCAGGACATAAAATGCAGGCCAAATTTTTTAAAGGTGATTGAACTGGGTAAGGGCCGTACCAGGATATTTGTAACGTTCGATGAACATGTGCAGTATTCAGATGATGAGGGGGAAACTTTTCAGCCTTCTGCCGGCATTGATTTTGATTTTGAGTCGGCTAAAAATAAAGTGGTAAGTATTACCACGCTTAATGATGCAGCCCAATCAATTTACTGTCTTATTCGCGCAAAACAAGACACGGTGAAAAAAAACAGGCTGCGGATGTTGCTCTACACTTCTATTGACCGGGGAGAAACTTTTAAAGAGATATATAAGTTTCCTCCGGGTGCAGATACAGCCAGTTTTTATTTGAACAAACCCTACAACAGCAACGAAGTTTATGCACTGTTTGATAAAACAAATCCGAAAGGCAGTTCGGATACACTTACCATGTATGCCATTAACGGCTACAAGGTAGATTCCATTAACACTGCATTTGTTACTAAAATTTTTAATCGCCAGGGCTGCATCTTAAAAGGCTTTTCCGATGGTAAAAGACTTACCCAATATGTAATGATCGGCAACAGGGCTGTTTACAAAAGCACAGATAAAGGGCACACATGGCAATTGAGGGACACACTGGAAGAGAAATCGAGGGACAGACTCGATATTGGCAGCAACGCCAATACCCTTTTTACAGGCGGCGTACATGCATACAGGAGTATTGATGGAGGGTTAACCTGGCATAAAGTAAACGACTGGACAGAATATTATACCAACGAAGCCGGTAAACTGCATGCCGACATTATGGACATTAATTCGTTTAAAGATGCACAGGGAAAACCCTTTACCATTATAAGCACCCACGGTGGTTGTTATATTTCCCGTGATGATCTGAAAACCACCTTAAACATAAGCCTTAAGGGGCTTAACACCGCACAGTTTTACGATGTGCTTACTGATCCCGATAATACCAATCATATTTTTGTGGCCACACAAGACCAGGGTTTTCAACGTGCATTTAATGCAGATTCAACTGATGGGCCCTTAAATTTTTCGCAGGCACTCAGCGGCGATTATACTTCACTCACTTTTACCGGCAACCCAAAAAATTTATGGATCCAGAATATACAGGGGCTGGTATTTTATTGTCCTAACCCCGAAGCGCCAGACAGTATTATAAGGGCTTCCTGGCCTTTTCAAATGCCGGGAAAGTATTTGCCCAACAAAGGGTGGATGCTGCCAATTGCAGGCACCGGCAAAAACAATAATGAAGTTTATATGGGAGGTGGCAATGTGGTTGATCCGCAGGATTCAGGCTCTTATCTTATTAAATTAACCCCCGGTAAAGATTCAATTCTACCCTTTCAGTTCAATTATAATTTCAGGGAACATTCCCGTACAGGCAACGCGGGCATAAGTGCTGTTGCCGTAAACAAAATCAACAACACGCATATTTATGTTGCCACAGAAGACGGCACTTTTTTTTACAGTAAAGACGCAGGAAGTACATGGGACAGTACCGATTCCTTTAACGGCCCCACGCCTATGACCTTATACGGCGGCACCATACTTACATCTGCACATACAGCAGGTAAATTATGGTATGCAGGAAGCGGTTATTCAAATGCTGCGGTATATATTTCGCAGGATGAAGGCAATTCTTTTATGCCCATGAGTGATGGCCTTCCTAAAACATTTGTATATAAATTTGCTGCCAACCCCGATGAAACCATGCTGTTTGCTGCAACTGAAGCCGGGCCTTATGTGTACGTTTCTGCGGAAGATAAATGGTATTCTATGCTAGGTGTAAATGCACCCGTAGAAAGCTATACAACTGTTGAATATATGGCCTCTAAAAACACGGTACGGTTCGGCACTTATGGCCGCGGTATATGGGATTTTGTAATAGATAATTCAGTGCCGCTAAACCTGCTCAGTTTCAGGGCAGCGCCGGTAAATCAAAAAACTGTTCAGTTAACCTGCAATATAGCAGGCCAGGAAGATGTGGTTAGTTTTGAAATGCAGAGATCGTACGATACATACCAATTTTCAACGATTGATTCGATGCCTGTAAGCGATGATTTGGGGTACCTGCATTTTTACAACTCGCAGGATAATGATGTGTACGAAGATTCGCTTAACCCTGCGGTAGCTTTTTACCGCATAAAAATGAATTATAAAAGCGGAGTTGTCAGGTATTCTGATGTTGAAGCTGTTCGCCTGAACAAAAAAGTGGACACAGATATTATATGCCCCGCTATAGCGAAAGATTTAATTTATATAGAATTAAATCTTGCAGCCGGCAGTAGTTTACAATATAAACTCACCGATGCCAGCGGTAAAGTTTTATACGATGAAACCAAATTATACCGGCACGGTATAAGCGAAGAAAAAATCCCCATCATAGCACTTGATGAAGCTGACTACGATCTATTAATTACCGATGCAGTATCGGGTACGGTACTCATGCAGAAAACAATAAAAGTGGTTAAGCAATAAGGTAAGCAGCATTTGAGCAAATGATTTTTTTGGAGCCTGGCAAAGGAACATGAATGAAGCTTTGCTTGCGTCGCACTCTTGTACTGTTGCAACATGAATCGTCATTGCGAGGCCTCCGAAGCAATCTCTTGTCGTTCGGATTTTGTGATGTTCATTTTATACCAGGAGATTGCTTCGTTCCTCGCAATGACGCGAAGATGTTATGTTGCACAAGAGTGCGACGCAACGGAAGCTCAATAGTTATTCATAAGTTTGGAACATAAAATAAAAAATAAAATTGCATGACAGACTTTAATACAATACGGCAATACAACTTTCCTACAGTAATACGCTTTGGTGCAGGCGCTGTAAAAGAACTGCCGGAACACCTGCTGGCAAAGGGTTTCAGCAGGCCTTTGCTTGTTACCGACCCGATGGTTGCCGGGCTGCATTTTTTTAAAGATATAAAAGACAGCCTTACAGCAAAATCAATGTCGGTGGAAGTGTTTTCGCACATCCATAAAAACCCCGTGAAGAGCGATGTGCTGCATGGCGGCGAAATGTTTGCAGCCACAGACCGCGATTGTATTGTGGGTATTGGTGGTGGTGCAGCAATGGATGTGGCACGTGCAATAGTGTTGCGGGTGAACCATCACCGCGATTTGTTTGACTATGACGACCTGATTGGCGGTGATCAATATGTTACGGAAGAAGTGCCGTATTTTATTACGGTGCCTACCACCAGCGGCACAGGAAGTGAAGTGGGCCGTAGTGCCATTATTTCGGAAGACGATACGCACAGAAA
>JANXWM010000658.1 GCA_025351145.1 Chitinophagaceae bacterium | reverse complement strand
TTTTACCAGCGCATATTGCAGCAGGCAGAATAGTTTTAAATACTATATTGCGTACTGATAAAAGATTTAAAGCCGAACAAAAAGAAATCATTATTTTGCCAAATCGAATTCAATAAAAATTAACCAACTGTATATGAGTTTATTCGTAAAAAAATCAATGGCCTCTCTCATGTCTCAGGCAGGCGATTCAGAAAAAGGCTTGAAAAGAACACTGGGTGCCGGCAACCTTATTGCATTGGGTATTGGTGCTATTATTGGTGCCGGTCTATTTGTACGAACTGCAGCTGCCGCTGGCGAACATGCAGGCCCGGCTGTAACACTTTCGTTTATAGTAGCTGCAATTGGCTGCGCTTTTGCAGGGCTGTGTTACGCAGAATTTGCTTCCATCATACCTATTGCAGGCAGTGCATATACTTATGCTTATGCAACTATGGGCGAACTGATCGCCTGGATTATTGGCTGGGCATTGATACTCGAATATGCTTTGGGTGCGGCAACCGTTTCTATTGCATGGAGCGAATTTTTAAATAAGCTGGTTGGGGGCAGTATCCCTTATGAATGGTGCCACTCGCCTTTTGAAAGTGCACTTGATGCGAACAACATATTGCATACCGGTTATATGAATGCCCCTGCATTGCTTATTTTATTAATGATCTCCGCTTTGCTGATAAAAGGTACACAGGAATCAGCAACCGTGAATGCTGTTATTGTAATAATAAAAGTGTCGATTGTTTTGGTATTCATTGCTATAGGCTGGGGTTTTATTAATCCTGCAAACCATACACCTTATTTAATTCCGGCAGATGCACCGGATGCATTAAAACCGGATGGTACACTCTATTCTTACAAAGGCTTTTTTAACCACGGGTGGGGTGGCGTATTAACCGGCGCAGCCGTGGTATTCTTTGCCTTCATTGGTTTCGATGCAGTTTCAACTGCGGCGCAGGAAGCAAAGAACCCAAAGAAAGATATGCCGATTGGCATACTCGGCTCGTTAGTAGTTTGTACTATTTTATACATTTTATTCTCTTATGTGCTTACCGGTGTTGCACCATATACCGATTTTATAAAAAGCGGTAAAGAAGCTTCTGTTGCTTATGCAATTGAAACCTATATGGCTGGTTATGGCTGGCTCGCCAAATTGGTTACTGTGGCTATTCTTGCGGGGTTCTCATCTGTAATATTGGTAATGCTGATGGGTCAGTCAAGGGTATTCTATACCATGAGTACCGACGGGCTTTTACCAAAAGCTTTCTCTGCTTTGCACCCGAAATTCAGAACGCCGTATAAGTCGAATATTATCCTCTTTGTTTTTGTTGGTTTGTTCGCCGCATTTGTACCCGGCAGTGTTGCCGGCGATCTTACTTCCATTGGAACATTGTTCGCGTTTGTCCTTGTTTGTGCAGGCATCTGGATATTGCGCCGCAGGGATCCTGATATGGTTCGTCCGTTTAAAACACCGCTGGTTCCATTGGTTCCAATACTTGGTATTATCGTATGCTCGGCCATGATCATCAGTTTACCTAACGAAACATTGCTCAGTGCATTTGTTTGGATGCTGGTTGGTTTGGTTGTTTATTTTACTTACAGTAAAAAGAACAGTAAGCTAAGAAATTGATCTTTAATTATCATGTTTATAAAACCGTTTTGTAAATAGCAGAACGGTTTTTTATTTGTGGTTGGCAGGCTCGTATGGTTAAGTTAATTTTGCAGCCGCTTTAAAGAAGAAATATTTTTTTGAGCCCGGCAGAAGATCATTGTGAAACGTCCCTTGCGTCGCACTCTTGTACATTCGGAATATTGATGAGCAGAAAATACAAACCGCAGAGACGCCAAGACGCAGAGAATTACTTAGCGCCTCTCCGCCTCTGCGGTTAAAACCTACGCTTCGGTAAAAGCTCATAAAAGTTCCGAATGTACAAGTGAGTGACACAACAGGCGATGACATAAAAAACTAAAAGCTGGTTACCAAAAAATAACTATAAACTGAAAACTATAAACTCGTATCATGGGAAGGATTTTTGAAGTTCGTAAAGCCACTATGTTTGCCCGGTGGGACAGGATGGCAAAACAGTTTACCCGCATAGGAAAAGAAATTGTAATAGCTGTAAAAGCAGCCGGTCCGGAGCCTGCTACGAACCCAGCCTTGCGCAGGTGCTATCAAAATGCCCGAAGTGTAGGCATGCCCAAGGATAGGGTAGAGGCTGCCATTAAACGGGCCATGGGCAAGGATACATCAACTTATGAAGAGATATTATACGAAGGTTATGCGCCGCATGGTGTAGCCTTGCTGGTGGAGACTGCAACAGATAATCATGTGCGTACTGTTGCAAACGTAAAGAGCCATTTTAATAAAGGTCACGGCGCGTTGGGCAATAGCGGCAGTGTGAGTTTTCAGTTTAAGAAAATGGGAGTGTTTAAATTGAACCCTGAAGGCTTAAGCACAGACGAACTGGAACTGGAATTAATTGATCATGGTCTTGATGAACTTGGCGAAGGAACGGGCGAAAATGACGAAACAGTGCTGGTGCTGCGTTGCGCGTTTACCGATTTTGGAAGCCTGCAAAAAGCTTTGGAAGAAAAAGGCATTACACCAATAAGTGCTGAGCTGGAATGGATACCAACAACTACTGTTCCTGTTACCGATGAACAGGCTGAAGATGTTTCTAAATTAATTGACAGGCTTGAGCAGGATGAAGATGTGAATAAGGTGTTTCATAATATGGGGTAGGAAACTCTGCTAAAACTTCCATGAAGGGAGGACTTTCAAAGAGGCTGATTTTATGATCAGCCTCTTTTTATTTAAACATAAATTTGTTTAATGATTGATTTGAATGAACAAAAAAACCCGGTTGTTTTATTTGATGGTGTTTGCAATTTATGCAGTACCAGCGTGCAGTTCATTATTAAGCATGATCCTGCAAAAGCATTCAGGTATGCGTCGTTGCAGAGTGGGTTTGGGCAGGAAGTACTTAAAAAAGTTGGCTTGCCAGCAGATGAGTTGAATTCTTTTATTCTATTGGAAGATGGTAAAATTTACACCAAATCGACAGGAGCTTTGCGGGTTACCAAAAAGCTTGATAAACTTTGGCCTGCGCTATATGCTTTTATGATTGTGCCAAAATTTATACGCGATGCAGTTTATAGCTGGGTTGCGCATAACCGCTACAAGTGGTTTGGAAAAAAAGAAGCATGCTGGTTACCTACACCGGAATTAAGAAAACTGTTTCTTGATGCCCCCATCCCCTAAAGGGGAGTTGTTAATTGTTGAACTCTTTTGCAATCGTTTCTAATTGCACAGTTACATCAAAGAATGAAACTAGTTTTCTTATCACATCTTCTACCACTGCATCGGGGCAGCTTGCGCCGCTGGTGATGAGTATTTTTACAGGTTCTTTATTGGGCAAGTAACCTGTAGTAATTGTTTCTTCTTTTGTTTGCCAGTTGCAATGAATAATATCTTTCTGAGAAATTATTTTATCCGGTGCATTTATAAAATAGGTTGGCAGTTTTTGTTCGCATAATTCAACCAGGTGCGATGTATTGCTGCTGTTGTAACCGCCTACCACAATTGCCAGGTCCGCTTCTGTTTCTAATAAACCCGTTACCGCAGTTTGGTTATCGTTGGTGGCATAACACAAGGTATCACGTGTATCTGCGAAACGTTCACTGATCGTGGTTTCAGATAATTGGTAATGCTGTTTGATTACTTGTTTTAAATAATCAGAAATGGCCTGTGTATCTGTTGCCAGTTGAGTTGTTTGGTTTACCACGCCAATGCGTGCAAGGTCTTTAATAATATCAAAACCTTTCGAAAACCTGCCTTTAAATTCTGTGTAAAATTGTTCTGCTTCTTTTTCGCCGGTGATATATTTCGCCAGTTCAATTGTTTCCTGCATATCGTTCACTACAACTGTTGGCGTGTGAGATGAAGCATGCGAAAATGTAGCCCTCGTTTCTTCATGCTTTGGTTTGCCATGCACTACAATGCTGTAACCTTTTTGCGCTATCTGCTCGCTGCGGTTCCAAACCTTTTCTACAAAGGGACAGGTGGTATTGTACTTGGCGGTGGCAATGCCTTTATTAATAAGCATTGTCTCAATTTCGAGTGTGGTGCCAAATGCAGGAATGATTACCACATCATCGGATGTTATAGAATCGAACGGTATTACCTGTTTGCCATAAGTATCCTGCAAAAATTGCACACCTCTTGCCTGTAAATCTGCATTTACCTGCGGGTTGTGTATCATTTCGCTTAACAGGAAAATTCTTTTGCCTGGGTTTTCGTCAATGGTATTGAAAGCAATTTCAATGGCATTTTCTACGCCATAGCAAAACCCGAAATGCCTTGCAAGAAAAAATTGAACAGGGCCAAAATCAAGCAGGGTAGGAGTAAAATCTTTTTTTAATTTATCCTCAAGCTTTCGCTTGTTTTTTATTGCGCTTATTAAATTGCTTCTGTAAATATTGGGAACATCAAACTGCTTCATAGTCTCTGATTAAACTTATTGCTGCGCGAAGGTAAGAAGGGTTTCTTGTTTCATGTTGCCGGTTACCTGTAACCATTAATTTACTCCAGTTTGTATTGGAATGATGAATGAAATTAAATCTTCTAATGCAATTCCGGCGCGTGTGCAGGCATCGGTAATATCTTCCCTTGAAACATTTGCTGCAAATGATTTTTCTTTCAAACGTTTTTTTACACCTTTTACATCCATGCCTTCGTAGCCATTTGGCCGCATCAAAGAATAAGCATGAACCAAGCCGCTGAGTTCATCAAACGCGTAGAGCATTTTATCCATTTTTGTTTCGGGCTCTACACCAAAATATAAATGCCCGTGGCTTGCAATGGCACGTATAATTTCGGGATCAACATTCCTCTTTTCCAGTTCTTCAATAATTTTTTTGCAATGTAAATCGGGCCATTGGTCCCAATCCGCATCATGCAGCAGGCCAGCCGTTTCCCACCTCCATTGATCTGCATCATTTAAATTTTCTTTGGCTGCAGCCCAGGCTTTCATGAGTGCTGCAACCTGTTTCATGTGCAGTTGCAAACGTGGGTTTAATACCCATTCAGTAAACAGTGTTTCTGCTTCCTGCTTTGTTAAAACATTGCCTGCGTTGGTCCGATTGCCAAAAGTATTTCGATTAAGCAATAACGACATTGAGAATTAATTTTATCAAAAATAAGTGAATTGAAATACAGTATGAACTTAGCGGAGGTATTACTATGAAGCTTCGGTTGTGTCACTCACTTGTACGTTCAGAACAATGGGGAACAAGCTGCGGGCCTTTAGCTACGAGCTGTGAGCAAATACACACACTTGCTGAGTGCAGCCCAAAGCTCATAACTATTCTGCAGTATAAGAGTGCGACGCAAGGATGCTTAATTGATGATCAAAAAGCCTGGTACAAAAAATTGCAATGCATATAAATCTTAATCTTTTAATTCAACGGCAGCATCTTTAATATCGTAACTGAGTATGAGTTTGCCGCCTTCGGTGGTGGGTTGCAGCAAAGGCAAATCTTGTTTTTTGAAGATGTTTATTTGCACCGGGCCTTTGGCCAGCGTTTTTAACTGCGCCGCTGTAATAATTAACTGGCTTGATGTAACGGGGTTGCCGATTTGAATATCTTCTGTAGCAGCAGAAGTATCGCTGATAGTTACATTGATAACATCGCTGTTCTCGGCTCCATCAAAGGTAAGCGCCAATTGTTCTTTGCCAATAACCTGCGGGATTTGTGTGGTGCAATTGATACGGTGAAAGGAAAACTTTTCTTCACGTACTTTATTGTTTATATCAGTAAAAGCGATTGTGTGCTGGCCGTTGAAGTTATCTGCGGCAAATTTTTTCTCGTAATACGCACCCGAAAGTGTGGCACTGTCTGCATTGATTTCTGCGCCGTCAATTGCAACTTTACTTGGGCTGGATAATACAAGTGTTGTTCCGTTGCTGCCTGCAAAGCGGTACTGAAGAAAACAGTTTACACTGTCATCGCCTTCTTTGTAGTCAACAGAGTAATTCATGTAAATAGTTTCTGGGTTTACATCTTTACTATTGCCGATTTCGTTACTGGAACATGCAGTGGCAAAGCATAAAATGACAATTAGGATGGATAAGCAGGTAAGGGGAGGCTTCATAAAAAGTTTATAGTTAATACAGTTAAACGCGGTTAAGTTAGTTAAGAAATGTATAAACATACAGCGGTAAAATAATTACAAGAGGCTTTTCGGCACAACAGGTATTTACAGCGCTGGTCTTTTTGTATGCTGTATTTTTAAAAATGCTTCAAATTCTGGGAGTGAAAAACTGCTCAGGTTATTTTGTTTTGTTACCCCCGCCTTCTGCGCTGCCAACACGCCGTAACGGATGTCATCGAAGCCGAAGATGGTATGTGCATCGGGGTCAATTGAAATCAGTACATTTTTTTCAAGGCAGTAATTAATCCAACGCCAATCAATATCTAGGCGTTTTGGATGCGCATTGAGTTCGACCACTACATTGTTTGCTGCACAGGCATCAATCAGTTTTTTATGATCCACAGGATAACCATTTCGGCTTAATAATAACCGGCCTGTTGGGTGGCCAAGAATACTTGTGTAGGGGTTTTCAATTGCATTGATGAGGCGCATCATAGCTTTATCTTCTTTCATCTTAAGGTTTGAATGCACAGAAGCGATTACGAGATCAAAACTATTAAGCACCTCTTTGCTGTAATCGAGATTGCCATCGTTGAGAATATCCGACTCAATACTTTTGAAAATTTTAAAGGGAGCATATTTAATATTCAGTTCATCAATCTCCTGGTGTTGTGCAATAATTTTTTCTTCATAAAGCCCCTGTGCATAAAATGCCGACTTTGAATGGTCGCTTAATACAAGGTATTGCAATCCTTTTTGTATTGCGGCTTTGGCCATCTCCTCGATTGTATTAACGCCATCACTCCATTTACTGTGGCTGTGAATAATTGCAGTAATATCATTTGTTTGAATAACATCTGGAAGTTGATGTTGCTCTGCTTTTAAAATAATTTCTTTTGATTCTCTTATGTATGGAGGAATTACATCAATACCAGCATAATTGAAAATTTCTTCTTCTGATTGATATGTATTTTTAAAAGGAAATCTGGGGCTCCATTCGTTTAAAAAAGATTCAGCGCAACTTCTTTCAAAAAGTGTTTGATAAAATTTTTCTTTAGACGAGTGGTAAAAAACCAGGAGCAAATTTTCTTTTCCTTTAAGTTCTGTCGATGTTTCATTTGTATTAATTATTTTATAATCCTGCTGATTAAAAAAAGCAATTATTTCATGACCTGATGCATTAGTTACCCATTCTAATTTGTCAATAGTTTCTATATTTCTTCTGAAGTCACCTGCCAGCTCAAACTGCTGTAAAGAAAATGCGGTTTTTATTTTTCTATCAGCTTCATTCACATAATTTTCTATCTGCGCGTATAAATAACTTCCCTGGTTGCTTAAATAATATTCGATTGCCTCTTTAATATTTTGCTGCGTTTTTTCACCAAAACCTTTGTATAGTAAAAGCCTGTTTTCATTGCATGCATACAAGAGTTCCCCAAGACTTTCTATCTCCAGCTCTTTCCATATAACAGAAATTTTCTTTGGCCCAATGCCTTTGATAGTAAGCATTTCAAGAATACCTGGAGGTGTTTTTGAAATATATTCATTTAGCAAAGAGAGCTGGCCGGTATGCAGTTGCTCTATTATTTTTTTGCCAATTGCTTCTCCGATTCCTTTTATAGAAAAAATATTTTCTTCCGGGATTGATGATAGTTGAGCTGGTAATTTTTCAATGGTAAATGCAGCGGAAGAATATGATTTTGTTTTAAAACTATTTTCTCCATGTATGTCCATTACTTTGGCCAGCAATGAGAAGTTATCCGCTATCGTATAGTTATCCATATTGTTAAGTTGTCTAAAATAAAAAAGTCCCGGTATAAAACCGGGACTTAAATCTATTTGCTGTTTCAGCCTAAGATAATTACTTCTTAGCGGCTTTCTTAGCGGCTTTTTTAGGAGCAGCTTTTTTTGCAGCAGCTTTTTTAGGAGCTGCCTTTGCAGCAGCTTTAGGAGCTGCCTTTGCAGCAGCTTTTTTAGGAGCAGCTTTTTTAGGAGCAGCCTTAGGAGCAGCTTTTTTTGCAGCTTTTTTTGCAGTTGCCATGTTCTTTTAAATTTAATGGTTAGTAAATATGATATAAAAATAAAAAAACTTTATGATAACTGCCAAAAAAATATCATTTATGCTGAAGCTTCAACAGACAACACTGAAACTGTTGATCTGTTTAGGCGTCCTTTTCTGAATTCAACAACACCATCAGTCAATGCAAATAAGGTAAAGTCTCTGCCAACACCAACATTTTTTCCAGGATGATATACTGTACCTCTTTGACGGAGAATAACATTACCTGCTATTGCAGGCTGGCCACCAAATATTTTTACACCTAAACGTTTGCTTTGTGAATCACGGCCGTTCTTTACACTGCCTTCACCTTTTTTATGTGCCATAAAAAATTATTTACATTTCTGTTGTTAATCTATAAATGGAATAAAAGAATTTTTTATTATTCCATTATTAAAATTTAAGCAATGCTTTCAATTTTAATTTGCGTGTACTGTGTTCTGTGTCCGTGTTTTTTACGGAAGCCTTTTCTTCTTTTCATTTTGAAAGAAGAAACTTTGTCTCCTTTTACAAGGTCATTTACAATTTCAGCTGTAACAATAGCCGTTACATCTGTTCCTGCTGTAAGTATTCCGTCATTATCAACAAGCAACACTTCGTTGAATTCAACTTTATCTCCGGCTTTACCCTGTAGGTGAGGAACATAAAGACTGTCACCAGTCTGAACCTTAAATTGCTGTCCTGCTATTTTTACTACTGCTAACATAATTTCAAAAATTAGGACGGCGAAGGTAGGAGATTTCATTTAAAACTTGCAACTTATATAAAAAATTCTTTTCTCTTTACTTTCGTTGATTCCTGGTCTTTTTGCAATTTTATCTATTATTTGTATAAGTACTGCTGCCGGAATACTACTTTTGACAGCCTGATCATTGCCGATAACATGAATCTAAAATCATTATTAGCCCGTCCTTTTGCGAATTATATATTCAACAAAATATCCAAAGGCATGGATACCGCCGTTGCAGACCAGCAAAATATTTTTAAAGCCCTCATAAAGTCTGCAAAAGATACAGAATTTGGAAAAAATCACAGTTTTGAAACTATTCAAAACTATGATGATTTTAAAAAGCAGGTGCCTGTTCGTGATTATGAACAGATCAAACCTTACATCGAAAAAATTAAAGAAGGTAAACAGAATGTACTTTGGAAAGGAAAGCCCATTTATCTGGCTAAAACCAGCGGCACCACCAGTGGCGTTAAGTACATACCCATTACAAAAGATTCGATTCCAAATCATATTAACTCTGCGCGGGATGCCCTGTTGTGCTACATAGCACAAACTGGTAAATCAGATTTTACTAAAGGCAAAATGATTTTTCTCAGTGGCTCGCCTGAACTCGATAGAATTGCAGGTATACCAACAGGAAGGCTAAGCGGTATAGTAAATCATCACATTCCAAAATACCTGCGCGGTAACCAATTGCCTGGTTACGAAACGAATTGCATTGAAGACTGGGAAACCAAATTGGATAAAATTGTAGAAGAAACATTTCAGCAGAATATGACGCTCATCAGCGGTATACCGCCATGGATGCAAATGTATTTCGACAGGCTAACAGAAAAAACCGGCAGAAAAGTAGGAGACCTCTTTCCAAACTTTAATTTAATGGTGCAGGGCGGCGTAAACTTTGAGCCATATAAAGCAAAGCTTTACGAAAGTATTGGCCGCAAAATAGATTGCATAGAATTGTTCCCCGCAAGTGAAGGTTTCTTTGCTTTCCAGGACAGTCAAACCGAACCGGGGCTTCTTTTGAATACCAATTCCGGTATTTTCTTCGAGTTTGTTCCGGAGGCAGAAATATTTAGCGGGAACCCAACCCGCTTAAGCTTAGCCGATATTAAAATTGGTGAAAACTATGCGCTCATCATCAATAGCAATGCCGGATTGTGGGGCTACAATTTGGGCGATACCATCAAATTTGTTTCAACAAAACCACACAGAATTATTGTCACCGGCCGAATCAAGCATTTCATTTCTGCATTCGGAGAGCATGTAATTGCCGAGGAGGTTGAATACGCTTTGCTTAAAGCGGCAACCGAAGAAAATATAAAAGTCGTTGAATTTACTGTGGCCCCAATGGTGGAGCAGGGCAACGAAAAAAGCTACCACGAGTGGTTTGTAGAATTTGCTGAAAGCCCCGAAAACATTAACTCTTTCAAAGAAAAGATTGACAATAACCTTAGAGATAAAAATGTTTATTACGATGATCTTATCGGCGGCAATATTCTGCAGCAACTCAAAATTACCGAGGTTCGAAAAAACGGGTTTATAGATTATATGAAGTCCATCGGCAAACTGGGTGGCCAAAATAAATTGCCCCGCTTAAGCAACGACCGTAAAATTGCAGACGATCTTAAGCCGTACATCGTTTAATTTTTTACGGAGAATTTTTTTGAGCCGGGCTTTGTCCCGGGCCTTCGGGATTTCATAGCATCGCCTCTTGCGTCGCACACTTGTACTTGAGGAATACTTTGCAGCTTTCAACAGCCGTGCAGCAACATTAAATAATAATCAGCATCTTTTTATCCATCCTGTTTTAGCCATTAAAAACGCTTAATTTTGCCGCCCGAACAGAGTTTACATATTTCAAACTTTATTTTTTTGCCGCCGTACTTTCTTAAACCTGTCAGCCGCTGATTGCTGAACAATGTTATACAGTACAAGAGTGCGACGCAAGTAAAGCTTCATAGTAAAACTTAAGTTGGGTACATAAAATTTATAAAAAATGATCGACCAGTTAGACAGTATAAAGGCAAGGTTTCAGCAGGTAGGCATTGCTTTAACCAACCCCGAAATCATTAATAACCAGAAGGAGTACCAGCAATACAGCAAGGAGTACAAGCAATTAGAAAAAATTGTAGCACCGTACGAGGAGTATAGAAAATTGCTGGTAGATCATGCATTCGCCAAAGAAGCGCTTAACGGTAATGATGAGGAATTACGCGAACTGGCTAAAATGGAACTGCCCGAACTGGAAGAGAAAAAAGACGCACTTGAAAAAGAACTCACTAAACTCCTGATTCCAAAAGATCCGCAGGATGATAAAAATGCGGTACTCGAAATTCGTGCCGGTACCGGCGGCGATGAAGCCAGCCTTTTTGCTGGCGACCTGCTGGGCATGTACCTGCGTTACTGCAATAAAAAAGGCTGGAAAACAGCCATCGTAAGCGAAAGCGAAGGAACCGTTGGCGGCTACAAAGAAGTTGTGGTTGAAGTGCAGGGCGAAGATGTTTACGGCACGTTGAAATTTGAAAGCGGCGTACATCGTGTGCAGCGTGTACCCAACACCGAAACACAGGGCCGGGTGCATACCAGCGCTGCAACCGTTGCTGTAATGCCCGAGGCGGAAGAAATAGATTTTGAATTAAACCCAGCCGATGTGAAAATGGAAACTGCTCGAAGTGGCGGTGCTGGCGGACAGAACGTAAACAAGGTAGAAACAAAAGTTTTTTTAACGCATATACCAACAGGTGTTGTAGTGGTTTGCCAAACAGAGCGCAGCCAGTTGGGCAACCGCGAAAAAGCGATGACCATGCTGCGTACAAAACTGTACGAAGAGCAGGTACGCAAACACGAAGATGAAATTGCGCGTCAGCGTAAAACATTGGTGAGCACCGGCGACAGAAGTGCCAAGATTCGCACCTACAACTGGCCGCAGGGGCGGGTTACAGATCATCGCATCGGTTTAACATCGTACAATTTGCCTGCTGTAATCGGCGGCGATATTGAAGAATTTATAGAAGCATTGCAGATGGCAGAAAATGCAGAAAAGATGACGAAGCAGAATTAGTATTAACCGGGCTGCATTACTACTATGATGCTGCTCTTGCGTCGCACTCTTGTACTGTGAAACAATATTCGGCAATCTGCATCAGCCTGCTTTAAACGTATCAGCTTTTATGAACGAACCTGAACAAATTTATTATTATTTCAATTCTCCCCTTTAGGGGTTAGGGGTTTCACTATGTACATTGCAGCAATACACCACAGTCACGATTTCTCAAACGATTATGCAGCGTATCTCTCCAGGCTGCTCGATGATACTGCCGTTGAAAACGGGTACTATGTAAGAGATTATCACCATCACCAATTGACCAAAGATCCTTTGCCACAAGAAAATCTCCTGCTGCATATAGTAATACCTGCCGGCAGCAGGTTTTCATTAAAGTACTGGTATGCTGTAAAACTGCCTTCTATATTTAAGAAATATAAAATAGCCAAAGTGCTTTGCCTGTATGGTACATGCACTTCTTCCAATGTAGAGCAGCTGCTTGTTTTTCC
>JANXWM010000657.1 GCA_025351145.1 Chitinophagaceae bacterium | reverse complement strand
GGTGACAACTCATCGCTTTCAGGTGTGGCGAACCCCGTGCATTACTATTCCGGTGGCGGTACTTACGATGTAAGGCTTACATCGGTAGGCAGCAATGGAAATAATTCTGTAACAAAAAAACTATATATAGAAGGTGCCTGCAAAGTTCCTTTCTTTAAAAATCTTGCAGAATGTGGTGGCAGTACAAAGTGGACCTGGAGCAATGATGGCGATGCGATTAAGGTGCTTTCGTCTGATGGCACACAGGTTTATTTTGCAGGTGCAGCCGCATCCTGCCAGGTGGATGATGTATATACTTTTGGTGCCGATGGAAGCTTTGGTTATAATTCAAACGGGTTAACTTTTGATGCGCAGCAAGGCTTTTCTTGCCAGCCCGATATACCCAATGCAAAAACGTTTCATGTTGTTGTAAAAGATGGTCAAAAACCTGAGATTATACTAACACCGATTGAAGGTGTTACACGCTCTCCTTTTATTGGAACCAATGATGTAGTTGCAGGAAATAAATATACAGTTATGAGTTATGATGATAATAACATGACATTGCGCGGCGTACTTCCTGATGGTGCTTTGGTGGAAGTGAAAATGAAAAAAGTGGTGAACCTTACTTTGGATGATGTACTTACATTAATGAGCGCACATAGCTGGCGGCTTGATTCTGCAGATGCAGCACCTATTGTTGTAGGTACTGAAGCAGCGCCCACTTCTTACTATTCAGGCGGGCCTTTGGCCGATTGCCAGAAGGATGATTTCTACACTTTTACCAGCGATAAAAAAATAAGCTACAATGCAATGGGGAGTACATTTATAGCACCACCATATACTTGCGGCGATGATCTTTCTTATAACAATATTGATTTTACATACACCGCCGTAAGCGGCGTGGCTGGTATTGCACAGTTCAGGTTGCCGCTTACAACAAATATTTTCTTTGGAACTACAGATTCGCCGAACGGTGTAAATGTTTACAGGATATTAGAAATAAGCGATACAAAAATGCTGGTGCGTGCCGGCGATGGAACAAATACAATATGGACAATGAAATTTGTGGTTAAATAAAAACTAACTTATATGAATAAAAAGATCAATTACTGTTTGCTGTTACTTATAGTTTTTGCAGCAGCCTGTACAGATGAAAAAGTGATCCCGCCGATTATACCTTCTGTACCCATTACAGATAAAAACTGGCAGTTCGATTCGGTACCGGTATGGGAAGATAATTTTGATAATGGCTCAACACCCGATGCATCTAAGTGGACAGCCGAAGTGGGTGCCGATGGATGGGGCAACAATGAACTGCAGTCTTATACTGCATCAGGCAATGCAATTGTTGACAACGGTAACCTGGTTATAACAGCAAAAAAAGAAAGCAACTCAGGAAAGAATTATACCTCTGCAAGGCTTATTACAAAGGGAAAAGGCGACTGGAAATATGGACGTTTTGTAATTCGTGCAAAGCTTCCTTCAGGACGTGGTACATGGCCTGCCATCTGGTTGTTGAATTCAGATAATTTTTATGGCCCATGGCCTACATCAGGTGAAATTGACATTATGGAACATGTAGGTTACGATCAGGACAATGTGCATTGTACCATTCATACAGCCTCATTTAACGGGCAACTGAATACGCAAAAAACAGCGGCCACTGTTGTGACCGGAGCCTCTGCAGACTTTCACATTTACCGTGTAGACTGGACGCCTTTCTCTGTTACAGGTTATGTAGACGATATAAAATATTTTACTTACACCAACCCTAATAGTGGTTTTGCAGCATGGCCTTTTGATCAAAACTTTTTTATGATCTTAAACATTGCAGTGGGCGGAAACTGGGGCGGAGCACAAGGTGTAGACGATACCATCTTCCCGGCAACAATGCAGGTTGATTATGTAAAAGTGTATAAATTGATTGAATAGTCTTTTATGTTAGCAATAGACACAAGTAAAACCATCGGTTGTAAAATGCTGGTGGTTTTTTATTTGCATTACAATTGAAATATTTTTTTGAACCGGGCTAAGGTTCGCCTATGATCCTTACTTGCGTCGCACTCTTGTACGTTCAAACCCTTATTCAGCTGCAGGCTGCGAAGCTTAAACAGTAAACAAAAAATACACGGACCCGAGCTTACAGCCAAAAGCTCACCACTGTTACGAACGTAAAAGAGTGCGACGCAAGAGACGATGCCACGAAATGCTATGGTTTGGCCACCCACTGTACTAAAAAAATAACCTGCTTATATTTTTTTCTTTTTCTTATACCTTGCGAGTATATCAACCACTTCGTTGTTCTGGAGAATAGAGGGATTTATTTCGATGAATTTCTTCACAATTTTTGGTGCCTTGTTTAATCCCTCTTCGAGATAAATCATAGCTTGTTTCTTTTTCCTGTTGGCAAATAATGCAGCACTGAGGAGATAATAAAAAATTGGCCGGTTTTCTGTAGCTGCTAATGCAGACTGGCACTGGCGGGCAGCTTCTTCGAAGTACCCGGCTTTGTAAAGGCAGCGTATCAATACCTCCCAGCTACCGGCATTACGGGGTTTGCTGCGCACTGCAATACTTATGTACTGAATAGCCTCCCTGAATTTTTCAAGATGCATGTAGCACTCACCAATTGCAAGGTTGTATTCAGGAATATTTTTTTGAATGCGCATTGCCTGTTCGAGCGGTTTAAGGGCACTGTTCCACTGGCCTTCTTTAATATAAGTAAGTGCGATTTTATAATGCAG
>JANXWM010000652.1 GCA_025351145.1 Chitinophagaceae bacterium | reverse complement strand
AAAAGAAAATATTTACCCCGCTGGATTTAAAGGCGTACCAGGAAAAGCAAAGAACTGCCAAAATAGCTTTCTATGAACGTAAACTCATTGAACTAAAAGCTGCCGCTGCTTAGGAGTTGTATAGAAGCAAAGATTGAAGCGGACCGTTGTTTAATAATTTATTTTGGTTGAATTGCAGTCAAGCTATTTCGGAATGAGACAGTTTTGTTCTTTGTAACTGTTCAAAAAGCATGATTAGTTTTAAATAATCTTATTTATAAATTTTTCTTCGTTGAAATATAACACAGATGGCTGCCTATTGCAGCCGTTCCCAACAAAATAACTATTACTATTAAAACGTCTTTCCATGTCATAAAAACGCCAAACCCAATTATAAAAACAAATAAGAACAACAATAGTGCAAGAGCAATAAGAATTATCCCAACACTTAGTTTGATGTAACCCCAAGTTGTTTTATATCGTTTGCTACTCATTTTGCCATTTTAAAGGAATCAGCTAACGGCCAAGGCTTTATGCAGGTTGGGAATTAGTATTCCGTCTGCCCATAACCGCTGCTGATTGAAAATATATTGTTGAAGTTATGTACAAAAGCTGATAGTAATTCGTCTGACCGAACCGAAGCTGGGATTTGCAAATAGTTGATGTTACACTGTCCAAGCCCAACTTGCATAAAACCAATGTTGTGCGTTCGTTTTTTTACTCTTCGGCTTCAAACCGCTTTTTAAAAAGTTCAAATTGCTCTTTAATAATAGTGTCAATGTTCTCACGGTTTGCTCCTTCCCAATAATGTTGATAGTCCGCATAAAGTAAATCGTCTTTAGCCCAATACAAAAGAGCTAAATCTTGATACTCGCTGTCCATGTCAAGTTCGTAGTAAATGTCTCTGAACTCTCTTAAAACTTTTTCATACTTTTCTGGTTTGTCAATATTTGAAATAAGCAGAAAGTAAACATAGTTCTTTAAAGTTTTTGTTTTGTCCGAATAGTCTAAGTTGAAATCTTTGAAAACTTTGGATGTCAAGTCTTGCAATTCAAATTGATTGTATGGTCTTGTCGTTCCTGCTAGCTCATAAAGATTGACAGATTCGTAACCTGCTTCCATCATTTCAATTGCCCAATCAATCCAACTTTCATTGATATCTGAATTAAATGCTTTTTCCTTTAAAATTTTATATGTTGATAAAACAGGCTTTTTCATTTTAGTCAATAGTTAGTCTGCATACATTTCTAACGGTCTGTCATAGCAAATTTATTTTGTGTAGGATGTCGCTTTAAAATGACGCACAACTCAAAAATATGCGAAAGTTTGCAATATAATTTTCGCATGCCCACTTCAATAAGCCGTATTTACAAAACGCTTAAATCTACGCTTCGGTAAAAGCTCAATATATAATCTGAACGTACAAGAGTGCGACGCAAGAAAAGCCAAATAGAAGTGCCGGCTTATGGCTCCAAAAAAATATTACCTCCACTTAAAAGTATTGATGAGGTGCTGCATATCTGCAACAAGAAAATCGTTAACTGGCTTTAGTGAATCCTGGTTGGGGGCTGCATCGAAATACAATGCGCCGCGGAGAAAATGCTTTGTTGAATCGGTTAAAAAAAACTGGTTTGCGGTGGCAACATTGCCGGAAACTTTGAAGAACATTCCGTGTATATTATTGGGCGTGGCAATTGCAGAATCGTTGATGTAAGTGGCTTTTACAGATTGCTTGTTGGTAAGGTTAAATGCGTCGTTGAGGAGCTTGTCTAATGTGTACTTTCCTATTTCTTTATAGCTGATATAAATGCGGGAATTGAACTGGGGAAATTCAACATTTATCCACCATGGGTTTTCTGTAGCATCGCCAAAAAAACTGCTGTCTCTTTGTATGGTTGCATAAGCAGGATATTCGAAGCTGTATGGGAAACCCGGCTCATTGAATTGCCTGTATTGCTTTTGAGGGAAATCGATTTTAAAATATCCTGTGGGCCTGGGAACATAGGAACTGTTGCAGCCGGGCAGCAAAATGAAGAATGAAAAATAAAAAATAAAGAATAAAAAACTTCCCTTGTTTGGTTTTCGAAATACCTGAGGCAGATTTACTTTTTGCATGTATTATTTTTCTGGCTGTGGCTTTATGGTAACCTTAATTTTTTGCAGCCTGTTTTTTACCAGTTCTAAAATAGTGAAATCGAAATCGCCTTGTGTAACTACCTGGTTAACTTTTGGTATTTCCCCGGCGATTTCGAGAACAAGGCCGGCAAGCGAATCGCTCTCGCCTTTTACTTTATCAAAAGTATCTACCGGGAGTTGCATGAGTTTGCAAATATCATTAATACCGGTACGCCCTTCGAAAATATAATTATTATCATCGATCTTTTTGAAGCCGCTTTCTTCGTCATCAAACTCATCCCTTATATCGCCGATGATTTCTTCGAGAATATCTTCAAGTGTAACGATACCGCTTGTTCCGCCAAACTCATCAACCACCACTGCAAAGTGAATACGTTTAGACTGGAACTCTTTCAGCAGGTCTTCAATCAATTTGTATTCGTGTACAAAATAAGGCTGGCGCATCAATTTGTGCCAATCAAAATTATCTTCATTGTCTATTAATGGAAGTACATCTTTTGTTTGAATAATTCCAACAACTTCATCAAGATCATCTTTATAAACCGGGAGCCTGCTGTAATGAAGTTCTTCAATATTTTTCACCAGTTCCTGGAAAGAAGTTTTATGATCAATGCCGCTTACATCGAGCCTTGTTTTCATGATCTGTTTAACGGTAATATTGCCGAACTTGGCAATACCTTTTAAAATATCTTTTTCTTTTGCAGAGTTTTCATCATCGCCCGGTGTGGTAATATCAATGGCATCGTATATTTCCTCGATTCTGTAAGAAGCACCTGTATTACCTGCGAATTTTTTTTCAACCAGATCAGAATATTTTAAAAGTCCGCTTCCTAATCTTTTAAAGATGTAAAATACCCCTTCAACAATAATTCCAAAATCTTTTGCAAAACGGATATTGTTCTGGCGGGCATATATTTTAGGCAGCACTTCGCAAAATAAAATTATTATGAAAGCTATCACGAGGAATTTAAAAAGAAATTCAACCCATTCAAGATGAAATTGAGCTAACTGCAAACTGCCGTCGAGCAAAATATTCGAAACAATAATAATAGCAATATTGGCAAAGCTATTTGCAATAAGAAGGGAGGCCAGTAAAACTTTAGGTTCTTCCAGCAGGTCTACAACACGCTTATATGAAGCCTGCTGTTTGGTTTTTAAAAGATTAATATCCTTACTGGTTAATGAAAAAAAAGCGACCCCGGCACCAGCTACAACAAAAGAAAGTATTATTAACACCATTAATAAAATAATAAGTACCGTAGTACCCTGCGGATCTACTACACCAAGGAAAAGCAACCTGCAATTAAGAAAAGGCATTTCCGCAAAAGTTTCCAAATGAATTTGTTTTGGTTACAAATCTATAATTAAACTGGCACGCCCCATTAGCGTGCCAGTAAAAATATATATATTCCTGTAAAATTAAAAAGGTAACCCTTCCGCCGGTTCATCACCCAAAGGCGGTAAATCCGGGTTATTATATGGTTCATGGGAATCGCTGCCCCCCGAGGCTGAAGGATGATAGCTTCCTGCGCTTCCATCATTTCTTTTATCAAGCATAATCAGGTTATCGCCTACTATTTCTGTAGCAAATTTTTTATTTCCTTCACGATCATCCCAGCTTCTCGTACGCAGCCTGCCTTCAACATAAATCAGGCTTCCTTTGTGCAGGTATTTCTGGGCGAGTTCTGCGAGCCCCCGCCATAAAACAACAGTATGCCATTCTGTTTGTGAAATTAATTTACCGGTCCGGTCTTTATAAGTTTCGGTTGTAGCCAACGGAAATTTAGCAACTGCAATATTTCCTTCAAGATACTGTACATCGGGGTCTTTACCCAGGTTGCCGATCAGCATTACTCTGTTTACACCTCTCATACAACTTTTTTTTAATTCGCCTTAAAAATTGTTTCATCAATTGTTTTCTAAAATTATAAAAAAACTATGGTAAACCAATCAAATTAAAATAAGGGTATTCCCTGCCTACTGCCCTTGGGTATATTGGTTTATGAAAGAAGGAAATGGTAATCGTTTTATTGCCGCAGACCTGAGCCATTGATTTTCAGGATTGATTAAACTCTTGGGAACAGATTTTAGTTTAATCCGTATAAAAAAACCTTTGATTAACTGGTGTGTTAATTGCTGCTGCTTAGCAGGTGTTATTTTAATAATTTCAAAATCTAAAATACCTAATTGATTACTTAAAACAGATGCAATAACATCTTTATCCCATAAAGGGTTGGCATCAGTTTCAACTAAATAATATTCAAACAGGTTTTGCCATATATCTTTTAAAGTTCTTTTTATAACAAGCGTTTTACCGGCAGCTTCAATAATAAAATAAGTAAACCACCTTGTCTTCTTTTTCAATCGTTTTTCTTTAACGGGGAGCAAGTTTACTGTAGCGTGCAATAAAGCATTACAGATTTTATTAACTGCGCATTGGGAACATAGCGGCAAAGCCGGTTTGCAAACCGTAGCACCAAAATCCATAATAGCCTGGTTAAAAATCCCGGGGCTTGCTTTATCTAATACCTTATTCGCAAGTTCTGTAAATGTCTTTTTTCCTTCATTGCTATCAACCGGCATAGCATTTCCCGATATTCTTGATAAAACCCTGAACACATTACCATCAACCACCGCATAAGGCAGATTAAAACAAAATGAAGAAATAGCCGCTGCAGTGTAAGGCCCCACTCCTTTTAAAGCAACTATCTTTTCATAAGTGTCAGGAAAAATGCCATTGTATTCTTTATCTATCAGTCGTGCTGAGTATAAAAGATTTTTACAACGGGTGTAATACCCCAACCCTTCCCATAATTTAAAAACATCTTCATCTTTTGCTTTGGCCAGTTCCCCAATGCCCGGATATTTTTTAATAAACTTTTTATAATACGCCCAGCCTTGTTCTACACGGGTTTGCTGCAAGATTATTTCGCTTAACCATACTTTATAAGGATCTTTTTCACCTTTCCAGGGCATCTCCCTTTTATTTTCATTTGAATGCCAGTTCATTAAGAGCGTCGTAAATTTTTTATAATTCATTTCTTTGAATGTTGATCTGTGCTTTACTGCACTAACATCACGCTGAGGTTAATTAATAAAATTTATTTTTTTGAACCCGGCAATAATTGCTTCAGGCATCATTCTTGCGTCGCACTCTTGTACGTTCCCATCTTTATTGAGGATAAAAAACCATAAAACATAATTACTAAAATTAATTTTTGGCAAATGAATTAGGATTACATGAATTCGACCCTTCGCTTAACTGCAGATACAAAATCTGAACGTACAAGAGTGCGACGCAAGTAAAGCTGAAATATATTTTCTGCAGGGTAAATATTCCTTATTTTATTCTGCGAAATATTGGTTAATCAAACAATCCGTTGCATATCAAAGAAAAACATTTATCAAAAAACAAAAATTTCTTTTTTTTAAAATGAGCATTTGTTATATTTTAGATAATTGAAATAAGAAAACTACTTAAACGGCCCTATATGAGAAAATCCGACCTTATTAACAACATTTCCGACAAAACTGGTATTCCAAAAGTCGATGTACTGGTAACAGTAGAGACGCTTATTAAAGAAATAAAGGAAAATATTACCAAAGGAGAGAATATTTATATTCGGGGCTTTGGTAGCTTTATTACTAAAAAAAGAGCTGCCAAAATTGGTAGAAATATAAAGAAAAATGTGGCTGTTCAAATTCCAGAACATTATATCCCTGCATTTAAACCTTCTAAAGAATTTGTGAATGAGGTAAAGCAAATGAATAATACGCAATAGATTTGCGTATTAATAAAAATCATTTGTGAAAAAGCAACAACTCATTCTTGTTTCCGGCGGCCTTCTATTGGTTGTGTCTCTATATTTTTTTGGCAATACCATACCCCCTAAAACAACAGCACCCCCAATGGCTAACAGCCAGGGAGGTTCGGGTGCAATAACTACCGATAATTTATTAGATTCTGCTAAGAAAACAATTACCAGCAGCCAATCTTTGTACCTGACTCAATTAGAGAACAGCGTAGTTAGAGGAGATGTTAAGGATCAAAAAATAAAAATTTATAAGCAATTGGCAACTTTCTGGAAGGACTCACTTAACCATCCGGAAATTGCTGCTTATTACATTGGTGAAGAAGCTAAGTTGGAAAGTTCGGAAAAAAACCTCAATTTCGCTGCCCGTTTGTTATTAGCGCAGCTTATGGCAGAAACCAACCCGGCAATGCAAACCTGGCTTGCAACAAACGCAAAAGGTCTTTTTGAACAATCATTGCAATTAAACCCTAACAGTGATTCTGTAAAGGTTGAAATTGGTGCCTGTTACCTTTTTGGCAATATTTCCAGTACACCAATGGAAGGTATTTTAAAAATAAAAGAAGTAGCAGATAAAGATTCTAATAACGTATATGCGCAGTTAATGCTGGGCTTAGGCGGTGTAAGAAGTGGGCAGTATGATAAAGCAATCGAAAGATTTCAGGTTGTTATAAAAAAAGAACCTGCCAACCTGCAGGCAATTTTTAACCTAGCTGAAACTTTTGAAAAAAAGGGTGATAAAGCAAATGCAGTTTTTTGGTACAGGAAGGCCCAGAGTATTATCAACATCCCTGAAGCGAAGCAGGAATTAGAACAAAGAATTGAATCATTGCAATAGAAACTTACTTATTTTTTAACTTTTAAATTATTTTATTATGCCTTGTGGCAAGAAAAGAAAACGTCATAAAATAGCTACGCACAAACGCAAAAAGAGATTGAGAAAGAACCGTCATAAGAAGAAGAATAAATAGTTTATTTAAACTTCTATGATAATCAATGCCGGTAGCTGTTTTGCTTACCGGCATTGATTACTTACACGAACTGCCATACCTTATTCTGCAAGCAACTTTTACCTTTCCTGACTTTATACTATTGGCAGAGCAGTGTGTTGACTGAAATTGTGTGAACCCGTTTGTACGTATTGTTTGTACAATGCGTACCAATATTAAAAGTTGCATTTGTGAACAAAGAACTTATTATAAATGCTGCACCTACTGGTGTAGAAATCGCTTTGCTTGAAAATAAAAAACTGGTTGAACTGCATCATGAAAAAATGGATGCAAGTTTTGCTGTGGGAGATTTATACCTGGGAAAGGTAAAGAAACTGATTCCCGGCCTTAACGCCGCTTTTATTGATGTTGGTTTTGAAAAAGACGCGTTTCTTCATTATACAGATTTAAGCCCGTTTGCACGGTCTCTGCTTAAATTTACCCAGCAATGCATTGCCGATAAATCAGAAAATTCATTTGATTTTTCAAAATTTGAAGTTGAGCCTGAAATAATAAAAACAGGCAAAATAAACGAAGTACTCAACGGTAAGCCAAATGTGCTTGTTCAAATATTAAAAGAGCCGATTGCTGCAAAAGGACCAAGGCTAAGCTGCGAAATTTCACTACCAGGCAGGTTTGTTGTAATTACACCCTTCAATGATATTGTTGCAGTCTCAAAAAAAATCCATTCTTCTGAGGAAAGAAAAAGGTTGCAAAAAATAGTTGAAGCTATTAAAATAAAAAACTTCGGCGTAATTGTACGTACCGCCGCAGAAGGCAAGAATGCAACCGAACTACACGAAGACTTTAACCATCTTTTGCAAACCTGGAAAAGCATTCAAAAAAATCTGCAAAACGCTCTTGCACCAAGCAAGATACTGAGTGAAGAAGATAAGACTACCAGCATACTCCGTGATCTGCTGACAGAAGATTTCAACCACATTATTACCAACGATAAGAATATATACAACGATACTCTTTCCTATATTCAAAAAATTGCTCCTGATAAGCAGGATATCGTTGCCCACTATCACAATGGTATCCCTATTTTTGACCAGTATGGTATTACAAAACAGGTTAAATCTTCATTCGGCAAAACGGTTAATCTGCCAAGTGGTGCATACCTTATTATTGAACACACAGAAGCTCTGCATGTTGTAGATGTAAACAGCGGTTATAAAAGCATCAGCAACAACCAGGAAGAAAATGCTCTAGAAACCAATATGGAAGCGGCCGAAGAAATTGCAAGACAGTTAAGATTACGGGATATTGGCGGTATTATAGTTGTAGATTTCATAGATATGAAGCTTCCTGATAATAAAAGAAGGGTGCAGGAAGCCATTGAAGATTTTATGCATACTGACAGGGCAAAGCATGCCGTATTACCCATTTCTAAATTTGGGTTAATGCAAATTACCCGTCAGCGCATGAGACCCGAAATGAATATCAACACCTCGGAAATTTGCCCATCCTGCAATGGTACAGGTAAGGTAGCTTCAACTATTCTGCTACAGGATGAAATTGAAAAACGCCTGCATTATCTTTTAACCCATCAACATAAAAACCTTACAATATTTGTACACCCCATTGTATATTCTCACTTAACAAAAGGTATTTTTTCAATTGCATGGAAATGGAGGAGAAAGTTAAAAACCAATATTAAAGTAAAACCAAGTAATGATTACTATTTCACTGAGTTTCGTTTTTTCGATTCTAACGAAGAAGAAATAAAATTTTAATTCACATTAAATTCTTTTTATTTATAACCTAATAAGAAAGTCTTGGCCCCTATTCACAGGCTTTTTAGAGGTTAGTTTTTTAGCTTTTAGTAAATAATTCATATTAAGTCTTCCTTACAATTTAAGCCTTCCATATTGATTTTAATTTTTATGATACCAGCATTACTTTTTTATAGCATCGTCCCTTGCGTCGCAATCCTTTCAACTACTGAATAACGATTGAACAATTCCAATTTTTAATTGTAACATAAACGCAGTTTGCCTGCTACATTTAATCGTACATCCCGACTATACCACTAAGGCTTCAAAACAATATGAGCATTTTCTTATTGCCCTTATAAAAAATTCTCGCATTATTTCCCCCGACTCACAAATACAAATTCAACTCTAGTTGCGTCGCACTCTTGTACATTTGGGGTAAGTGTTGAGCATTACTTTTGCCGGCAATAAATTTCTTGATTATTTTCATTGGGTTATGAGCAAAAAAAAATCCCCAATCATATTATTGATTGAGGAATAAATAAGAATGGCG
>JANXWM010000649.1 GCA_025351145.1 Chitinophagaceae bacterium | reverse complement strand
AAAAATATTATTGATGAATTAATGCAGCTAACAGAGCTGGAACAATTGCACAGCAGAAAGGTTCAAACCCTTTCTGGTGGCCAAAAGCAGCGTGTAGCGCTGGCAAGGGCTTTGGTTAGGAAACCTGGTTTGCTGTTACTGGACGAACCACTTTCCGCGATAGACAATGAACTGCGTGCAAGGCTTCAGGATATTCTTATAAGCATCCACAACAGTTATAATTTAACAACCATATTAGTAAGCCATGATGTTCCTGAAATTATTAAATTAGCCGATAAAACAATTTTTCTTGAAAACGGTTTAATTAAAAAAAGTGGTGAACCTTCTTCCATTTTTTTTACTGAAACAGCGGATGAAAATTTTAGCATTGAAGGCAATATTATAAAGATAGAAAACTCAGGAACAGGTTGCATTGTAACGGTGCTGGCGGGCAATCAGATTATAAAAGTAAAAATGACTGAGAACGAAATAAGAGGGTTAAAGAAAGGTGATAAAATTATGCTGTCGTCAAAATTTTTTGAACCTGTTATTCAAAAAATTAATGTTGTATAAAATAATTTTTATGAGCCAGGCAGAAGGAATTTTTACTGATCGTTCCTTGCGTCGCACACTTGTACTGCAATACGCACATCGTCATTGCGAGGCCGCCGAAGCAATCTCCTGGCAAAATGTTTATAATTGATGGGCAGCAATCAAGCACGGCAAGGGATTGCTTCGTTCCTCGCAATGACGACCATGATACAGTCAAAAAATGAAAAGGCAATTGCACAGTGATACTGAAGATGCTCATTGATATACAGACAAAGTGATTGCGACGCAACCGGGATGCCATAAAAAGATTAGCCGGTATCAATAAAAATTAAAATAAAGTGATTAACTTTTACTGATTTAAAAATTATGAAAGAGATAAAAGCAATTATTGCCGCATACAACACAATTGATTTTTTTACGACAAAAGCGGCGCTTGCAACCGTTGTAAAAGTGGAGGGATCATCGTACCGCAGAACAGGCGCAAGGATGCTGGTGCTTGATAACGGCACTTACCTCGGCGGCATTAGCGGCGGCTGCCTGGAAGGCGATGCACTGCGGCGTGCACAAAAAGCAATTGTGCAGGATAAACCGAGCGTTATTACCTACGATACCACGCAGGATGATGGCGCACAAATTGGCGTTGGGCTTGGCTGCAATGGAATAATTGATGTGCTGTTTATACCGCTTCATGGAGCAGGTGAAAATAACCCGGTACAAATATTATCTGCACTTACAGAAACAAGGGAGCCGCGGGCCGTTGTTTGTATAACATCGTGCAACGAAATAAACCTGCTTGGCCAAACAATTGTGTATGAAAATGACGGGGCATTCAGTAATCTTTTCCCAGCAAAGAAAATTGTATTTGATGTACTGAATGATATTCACCGTTGCCTGCACAAACAATCTTCGGCTACCATCATTTATGAAGAAACAGGTATTAAAATATTTATAGAAGTGCTGCTGCCTGTAACACATCTTTTATTATTTGGCGGCAATTATGATGTATATCCTTTGGTGCGTTGCGCAAGGGAATTGGGCTGGGATGTAACCGTAATAATGAACCTGCAGAAAGCGGATAAATATTTGTTTGCAGCAGGCGCAAAACTGATTGATAATAAAAGCGGCGAACAACCTTTAACAGACGCTTATACAGCTACGGTATTAATGGCGCACGATTACAAAACAGATCTTAGTAACTTGCAACAGGCGCTCAAAAAAAATGGCAGGTATATTGGTTTACTTGGTCCGCGCAAACGCAGCCAGAAAATGTTTGATGCGATGATGCTGGAAGGTAAACCCATAAATGAAATGGATATGCAAAGGATTTTTTCACCCGCCGGTTTGGATATTGGCGCCGCTACACCCGAAGAAATTGCATTATCAATTTGTGCAGAAATACGCAGCGTATTTGCAGGAAGAAATGGAATGAGCTTGCGATTAAGGGAAGGAACGATTTATGGAAATTAAAAATTAAGGAGCGAAAAAGTGCTTACAGATAATCACGGCAGAAAAATAAATTATGTGCGGCTTGCGGTTACAGACCGCTGCAACCTGCGCTGCTTTTATTGTATGCCGGAACAAGGTCTTGACTGGCTTTCACGCACAGAGTTGATGAGTTATGAAGAGATGATGCGCATCTGTTCTTTGATGGTAAATATGGGAGTTGAAAAAATCCGTATAACAGGCGGAGAGCCTTTTGTAAGAAAAGATATCATGCAGTTGCTTACATCGCTTTCGAAGCTCAATGGACTAAAGCAACTTACGCTTACAACAAACGGCGTACTCACTGCACCGCACGTTCCCGAACTAAAAAAGATCGGTGTAAAATCTGTGAACCTTAGCATGGATACACTTGACCGCAACAAATTTTTCTCCATTACAAGAAGGGATGAATTGCCCGCAGTACTGGAAACATTTGAACAGTTGCTCAAACATGAAATTGATGTAAAAATCAATGCCGTGGTAATGGATGGAAAAAATATTGATGATATTATTCCATTGGTTGAACTCACAAAAAATCTCCCGGTAAGTGTACGCTTTATTGAAGAGATGCCGTTCAATGGCGAGGGTAACCACTACTCACATTTGCACTGGCATTACATGCGAATTTTAAGAAAGATAGAGGAGAAATTTCCAAACATTGAGAAGCTTGTTGATGCGCCAAATTCCACATCTTACAATTATCATATTCCCGGCCATAAAGGAAATGTAGGCATCATCGCAGCGTATTCACGCACATTCTGCGGCACTTGTAACCGCATCCGTTTAACGCCACAGGGAATGTTAAACACATGCCTGTACGATGGCGGTGTGCTTAACCTGAAAGACTTAATGCGAAAGGGTTTGAGCGATCAGGAGATTGCAGCGCAATTATTAAATGCGTTAAACCACCGTGCAAAAGACGGCTTTGAAGCAGAGCAATTACGCAAAGAAAAGGGACCCGTGCATGAGAGCATGGCAACAATTGGAGGATAGATTTTTTATGAGCCAAACTATATTACTACTATGATTCTTTGTTGCGTCGCACTCTTGTACGTTCAGAACAAGAAGCGGCAAAACACATTCAACAATTACTATCACAATTCACGATAATGACCACCGTAGAAGAGGCAACAAAAATTGTTTTGGCAGAAACAAAAGATTACGGCACAGAAAGCATTTATTTCGAAAATGCTTTGGGCCGTGTATTGGTCGAGGGCTTAAAAGCAGATCGTGATTTTCCTCCATACAACCGTGTTACAATGGATGGCATTGCCATAAATTTTGATGCCTTTAAAAATGGAATACGCTCATTTAAAATTATCGCAACACAAGCTGCCGGCGAAACGACTTTCGAGATCAATGATCCCTCTGAATGTATTGAGATTATGACCGGTGCAGCATTACCTTGTACAACAAATACCGTAATAAGATATGAAGACCTTGAAATAAAAGATGGAATTGCAACAGTAAAAACAGAAGCTGTTAGCAAAGGTCAAAGTATTCATTTAAAGGGGATTGATAAACATAAAGATGATCTTGTTGCAGCAGCCAGTCAAGTAATAACACCGGCACTGATTAGCATTGCCGCATCTGTAGGCAAAAGAGATTTACTGGTAAAACAATTACCTAAAGTTGTCATCATTTCTTCTGGTGATGAAGTGGTGGATGTAGATGAAATGCCGAATGCTTTCCAGATAAGGCGTTCAAATAATTATACGATAAAAGCAGTATTGCAACAGTATTGTATCAATGCAGACATGATTCACATTCCCGATGATTCAGCAATTACAAAACAACAAATTGAAAATTGCTTACAGCAATACGATGTGATCATTTTAAGCGGCGGGGTATCAGAAGGGAAATTTGATTATATACCAAAGGCACTTGAAGAAACAGGCGTAAAAAAACTGTTTCATAAAGTACAGCAAAGACCGGGGAAACCATTTTGGTTTGGCAAACACGGCAATGGTGTTTTGGTTTTTGCTTTTCCTGGAAACCCGGTTTCTACGTTTATGTGCCTTCGCCGTTATTGCTGTTTGTGGCTGGAAGAGTCATTAAACGTTTCAAAACAAAAAATCTACGCAGTGTTGGATGAAGATTATGTTTTTACACCTGTGCTGCAGTATTTTTTACAGGTTAAATTAAGCATGAATGAAAGAGGGCAATTATTAGCTAAGCCAATTACAGGTAATGGCTCCGGCGACTTTGCCAATTTGATAGACACAGATGCATTTATGGAACTTCCATTAAAACGGAATAGTTTTACAAAAGGAGAAGTGTTTCCTGTTTGGTCATTCACACCCGGTGGGCAATGGTGAATAGAATTACAGAAAGTACAAGTGAGTGACACAACGAAGTTTAATAGTAGCAATACAGCTAAGTACACAAAATAAAATGAACGACTTTACACATATAGATGATAAAGGAAAAGCCACCATGGTAGATGTAGGCGCAAAGCAAATCTCACACCGCATTGCGGTTGCAAGGAGCATTGTGCATTTACCGGATGAAGTGCTGGCGAAATTGATAGAACGAGATATACAAACAAAGAAAGGTTCCGTGTTTCAAACAGCAATTATTGCGGGCATTATGGCTTCAAAAAAAACAGGAGAATTGATTCCACTGTGTCATACGCTCGGTTTGGAAAACTGCAGCATTACGATTGAAATAAATAAACAAAAAGAATTGGTGATTGAATGCACTGCAAGCGTTACTGCGAAAACTGGTATTGAGATGGAAGCCTTAGTGGGAGCGAGTATTGCGGCACTTACAGTTTATGATATGTGCAAAGCTTTGAGCCACGATATTGTAATAAAAGAAACAAAGCTGATGCAAAAAAAAGGAGGGAAAAATGATTTCAAAAGAGCATAAAAAACACAGCGATATTGCAAAGCCATTGTTGGGTAATTTTGGCCGCAATGAATTTGCAATTGTTGGTACAACATGCACCAATATAAAAACATTGGCGGATAATGTAATGAGAATACTATCGGCAAAATATAAATGCGCTTATGTGGATGCAGATCATAAAGATCAAAACGCTGCAATGCATACACAGCAGGCATTTGTGGAATACACAGATAAAATTTCTTATAAAGAATTCAGGTACGCGAATGAGTTGGATAAGTTTCAATATCATCAACTGTTTAATGAAACAGATTTAATACTTGTTAATGGCAATCATAACGAAGCGGCGAAACAAATTGTGGTGATCGATAAAATAAAAGAAGCTTCGTTGTTGAAAAGAATTGATCAATTAAAAAATGTTCAGTTGATTTTATTAAACGAAAACGTTGATGGTATTTTCGATTTTGTAAAAGAAGCTGTTCCCAACTGGCAATCTATTTCTGTTTTGAGCCTTAATGAAACCGATAATATTATTGCTTTTTTTGAAAAGCAAATGGAGCAATCAATTCCTGTTTTAAACGGCCTTGTACTTGCCGGAGGTAAAAGTGTAAGAATGGGTTTTGATAAAACGAAAATTGAATGGCACGGCAAAGAACAGCGTGATTTTATGGCTGATATACTTAAAGAAACTTGCAGTGATGTTTTTATTTCCTGCCGTGCAGATCAGCAATACGGGATAACGAATTATAAAACTATTGAAGATACATTCACCGGTCTTGGCCCTTACGGAGCAATACTTTCTGCATTCCGCGAAAACCCTGATTCAGCCTGGCTTGTAGCCGCAAGCGATTTGCCTTTGCTTGACGAAGCTACGCTGCAATATTTAATTGATCACAGAAATACTTCAACGATTGCAACAACATTTGAAAGTCCGCATGATAGTTTGCCAGAACCATTAATTACCATTTGGGAGCCTAAAGCATATCCCATTCTTCTTTCGTTTTTAGCGCAGGGTTATAGCTGTCCGCGAAAAGTATTAAGCAACAATAATGTGGAAATAATTAAAGCACAGCATCCGGAAAAGTTAATGAATGTGAATACAGAAGAAGAGCTTATAAAAGCAAAGGAATTATTACAAAATAAAATCAGTGCTTTTTAAAATGCAACCCGAACTCTTACGATACAGTTGCCAGATCAACCTGCCGGGTTTTGATGAAACCACTCAGCAAAAATTACAAAAAGCAAAAGTGCTGATTGTTGGCGCAGGTGGCCTCGGTTGCCCTTCTGCGCAATATTTAGTGGCAGCGGGAATTGGAACATTGGCCATTGCAGATGATGATACTGTTTCCATTGGAAATCTACACCGGCAAATATTATACACTCCTTCAGAAGTTGGCAAAAAAAAAGTGCTCATCGCAACAGGAAAATTACAATTACAAAACCCACAGATCAATGTTGTTGCCATTGAACAAAGAATTACTTCTGATAATGCAATGGATCTTCTTAAAGACTTTGATATCATTCTCGATGGCACCGATAATTTCGATACACGTTATTTACTCAACGATGCATGTGTTTTGCTGAACAAGCCTTTGGTGTATGGCGCCATCTATCAGTACGAAGGTCAAGTGGGTGTTTGGAACATTGCAAATGAAGACGGAACAAGAACGCCAAATTACCGCGATGTATTTCCTGATGTGGACGGTTCACAAATCCCCAATTGCGCTGAAGGTGGCGTGCTGCCTACGTTAGCGGGCATTATTGGTTGCATGCAGGCCAATGAAGTAATTAAATATATTACAGGAATTGGGGAATTGCTGGCAGGTAAAATATTAATGCTTGATGCACAAACTTTACAAAGCCGCATCATAAAAATTGGAACCATAAGCAAAATAAATATTACGCAAATAGCTGCAACTTTTATTGTACCAACAGTTTCAATAAATGAACTGAAAAACAATTTCGATTTGTACGAATTGATTGATGTGCGCACAACCGAAGAAAGATCAAAATTTAATATTGGCGGTAAACATATCCCGTTAAATACATTTGGAGAAGATGATATTTTATTTGAAACAAATAAGCCCGTTCTGTTTTATTGCGCTTCCGGTAAACGCAGTGCGGAAGCCGTAAAAAAGATAAAAGAAAAAAAGAAAGATGCCAATGTTTATTCTTTGGAAGGTGGTATGAAAGCATGGATGGAACAGCAATAATTTTTATTATTCACTAATACAATTTTTGAGCCCAGCATTTGTATTACATGGTATCGCCTCTTGCGTCGCACTCTTGTACATTTGGGGTAAGTGTTGAGCATTACTTTTGCCGGCAATAAATTTCTTGATTATTTTCATTGGGTTATGAGCAAAAAAAAATCCCCAATCATATTATTGATTGAGGAATAAATAAGAATGGCG
>JANXWM010000636.1 GCA_025351145.1 Chitinophagaceae bacterium | reverse complement strand
TCGATAGGATCAATAAATCACTGCGTAGATGGGTATCGCTGCTTTGGGCTTTTGCTCTTTTGAAGGTACGCATTGTACACAAGTTGTAACACAACGTAACGCAACGCCGCCGTTGCTGGGTGACTTCGCTAAAAGCTCAATCTCCAATCAAACCGTACAAGAGTGCGACGCAACGAATGCTTCATGCATGTTCCATTGCCCGGCCCAAAAATATAATTGCATAAACTTTTAACTAACCGTATCATATATCGGGCATTCTTTATGTTCTTTGCTATGCAAATTGTTTACATGAAAAGAATTTTATGGTTGGTTTTAATTGCGGGCTTTACTGCAAAGGCACAAACGTATAAACTGGATACACTTACCAACGCAGCGGCATACATTAATAAATTTTCTTTGATGCCATTTTATGGCGCAACTGCTGCTGGCGGAGTGTACACCGCAGGCTTTAATGAGCAGTTTGATGATAAGGGAAAAGACCTTGAACTGGAACTTGCACGCATAGATTTCAGCACAAAAAAAGTTACCTATAAAAAAATGAATGGCTTTAATGGCGGCAAAGGTTTTTACTGGACTTCTGTTTTCGACAACAGCGGCAACATTTACCTTTCTATGCTTTACCCAAGAAAAATACTGCTGCTCAACTTAAAAGACTCTGTTTATTTCCGCGACCTGGGCAACCCCTTTGTAAACAGCAATGCACTTATTTATTCTATGTCCGTTGGCCGCGATGGTAAAATGTATTTCGGCAGCAGCAGCGGCGGTACTTACTGGAGCGAATATGACCCTGCAACAAAAGCAATCAGTAAACACCCGTTGGTTGATGCTGCAAACGATTATGTGCTAAGCATTGCAGGCGATACAGATTATGTGTATCTGCAGATTGGGCAGCGCAAATCCATTAACCTGTGGTCGGTTAATAAACACAATAACGAAAAGCATTTGCTCTTTGCTATTCCTAACACAACAAGATATAATTTGGGTGTTTATAAAGAAGGTATTTATGTGAGTATGGCTGTTGATACACTGAAAGGTTTATATAGGTTGATTAATGGAAAAGCGGTTACTGCCACTGCACAAAACAGGCAGCCAATATCAGGTGCATCCGACCCCGGGATGAATTTAAAACCGGCCCCTTCTTTTTATTTTGAACCATCTTCATCACAATTGTATTTTTCTTTCGATAAAAAGAAATACGACAGCCTTGCCATCCGCAATGGCAAACAGCGGACTGATATAAGGCGCATCTTTTCTTTTACCAGCGACAAAGAAAATATTTATTATGCGGGTGATTATTACGGCAATTATTACCGTTACAATTTGAAGGAAAATAAATCTTACCTGCTTGGTTCCACTGGCTATAATATTTATTCATCACTTGCACTGAACGACAGTATGATCTATCTGTCCGGTTATCCAAGCGGTTTCATTATGCTGTGGAATAAAAATCAACCATGGACCACGCAAAAAACGATCAATGGAAAATTAGTTGGTGCAGGAGATGCAAATGCTAATCCTAAAATTTTACATTTCTGGAAAAGCGAAGGAAGCCCGATGGCAGGCTTTCATCATACCTTTCAAATGCTGAAAGATAATAAGGATAACCTCATTGGCGCAGGCGATGTAATACGCATAGGCAATGCAGCGTCAATCGGTGTGTTCAATGCAGCACAGAACAAATTATATGGCATCAATTACGAGCCATACAGCACATTCAAATTTGCAGGTATTGCATTGTGGAAAGATCTTGTTGTTTACAGTATGAAAGCAACAGGAACAAAGAAACCAAAATTGTATTTCTACGATCCTGTAAAGAATACAATGGTTGACAGTATTGATGCCGGCTTTGATAACTACGGTCAAATCTTCGTTAATCAAAACACATTAACAGGTGTGGCTTACAACAGGATTTACAGTATTGCACTTAACGAAAAAAAGTTATTGTGAAATTATACATTGAGCAGCCCCGTTAATGAAGCATACCGTTTGCACGATGGAAGATATGCAGTAAATACCGCCGTTAAAATGCCGCCGCAATTAAAGCAATTCATTTCATTGCCTGTTGGCAATTTTTATGAAGCCGGTAATGTTTTGTTTGCCATTTCAGGCAAGTATATTATGCGTGTTAATTTGAAATAATTTTATACAGCTGGTTGCTCTGCAACCAATCAGTATTCCATAATCTCAATATTGCGAAAATCCATAGGATGGCTGTTAGATTGTAATGAAATATATCCACCCTTCACAAGATCACTAAGTGCTGTAATAAATTTTTTCCCTTCTGCATGGGTGGAGTCGTAGCGTGGGTTTTCAAATTCAAGTATCTTTTCTCCATTAACAAAATGAGAGATTTTTCCATCCCTTACCTCAATTTCGGCGGTAACCCATTGGTCGCCTTCAAAAGTCCTTTTTACGGTTGGCGGCGTGCAATATGAACCATTTCTTTTACCATCTATATCAACATAAATACCCGAGGCACATATTTCACCGGTAGGGCGTTCCTTTTTACCATCTCCACCCAGCAGGTTGTATTCCAGGCATACCGGAAAAGGCTGGTTTAAACCAATAGTAGCGGGAGGCTGGCAATGATACTGGATACCCCCATCCCTGAAACCCCATGAAGGTGCACCGGGGGCAGTGTTTCCAACAAACCTGTATTCAGCTTTAAGGCGGTAATTGGTAAATTTCTTATCGTAATACAACGCCCCAAACCGGTTATTAAAACTATCATACGCATCATAACGGGTACTGAGTATGCCATTTTCAACACGGAAGGTATTGCCAAAATTTTCGCCTAATTTATATCCGGCAATTTTGGGTATCCAGTGGTCAAGGTTTTTTCCGTTAAACAGGCTAACCCATTTTTCCAGTCCGGGTTGCGGATCAAAAATATTTTTTGAATTATAAGATTGAAGCAGGAGTGGTAAAAAAATCAAAAGTAGTCTTACTCGTTTCATATAAACAGTTTTTAATAGCGTAAGATAAATAAAACTTTATCTGTATGGCAGTATCTTAAATTACCAACTGCAATGGCAGTTTGCAACTAATACCTGCTCCGCCATTGTGGGTCGCTGATCAACAATCATTCGCTTTGATCTACGCGCCGCTAAAAGCTCCATCTCCAATCCGAATGTACAAGAGTGCGACGCAAGGAACGATGCTATGAAAAACTATTGCTGGTATCATAAATATCCTAAGCATTTTGTGTACCGGTTCATAAAAAAGCACCATATTCTGTAATTGCATTTTATCTTTATAACTCTTTCAAAAAAGTATTTACAGTAACTAACTAAATAACAACTAACGATGAACAGAAAATTATCATTGCTTCTCCTGATGCTGTGTAGCTCAATTTTTATAAAGGCCCAGCAGGTAACATTAACAAGCGACCAAATTAAAGCATTAACACCCGAATGGCAGGGGGAACGTTTCCCCGATGGAAGGCCCAAAGTTTCTGATCTTCTTTTAGAGCGTTTAAAAAATGTAGCCCTTGAAGAGGCATGGGGTATTTTAAGGAACAAAGGTTATCAAAACCAGTTTGAAGGTGACTGGATGATTTTAAACCCCGACAGTGTAATGACGGGCCGCGTAGTTACGGCTCAGTATATGCCGCTGCGCCCCGATATAGACAAACTGATAAGAGAAAAGGGTAAAGCAGAAGGCCGTATTGGTAACCCCAATTCATGGCCTATTGATGTATTGAAAAATGGCGATATCTATGTAGCAGACAGCTATGGGAAAATTATAGATGGCACATTGATCGGCGATAACCTTGGCAACTCCATTTATGCGCATTCAAAACGCGGCGTGATCTTTTATGGTTCTGTTCGCGATATGGAAGGCCTGGCCGAAATAAACGGTTTTAATGCATGGGTAAAAGGATACGACCCTTCTTACATTCAGCAAATGATGCTGACAGGAATCAACGTTCCCATTCGTATTGGCAGGGCAACTGTTTTGCCCGGCGATGTGGTGCTTGCAAAAAAAGGAGGTATTGTTTTTATTCCCGCACAGGAAGTGGAGCAACTGGTTATTAATGCCGAATTTATTATGCTAAGGGATGAATTCGGGCACCAGCGTTTGCGCGAAGGAAAATATACACCCGGCCAGATTGATGCACAATGGAGTGATGAAATAAAAAAAGATTTTCTAAAATGGATCGATGAAAATCCTTCCAAAGTTCCCATGACACGTACAGAATTAGACAAGTTTTTAAAAGACAGAACATGGTAAATACAATTTGAAAATTTGATGATTTGAAAATTTGATAATGAAGATTTTGTACTTAGCTGTAGAACTATTATTTGGCTTCGTTGCGTTGCACTCTTGTACTGTTGGATCATGAAGGAACAAAAGGCTGCTTTAGTTTTTCATCAGAAAATGGAAGTAAAAACTCTTCTACGTTTTACACCAGCTCTTGCATAAGGTGCCTCTTTCGGTTCGGTCACGCCGAAGGCGTGATTGAAAAAATGCGAAGGAAATCTTTTCAAAGAAGCGAAAGCAGCGCCGTTGCATGAGCGAAGCCCAGCGGCTTGAGCGTAAAAAGAGGCTTAATTAAAAAGCAAAAAAGTAATAACCAGTTACATTTATAAAAACTTTCCTGCCAAATGAAAAAGCTTCTTCTTATACTCTCCACATTAACGGCCACAATCGCATTCGCACAAACAACAGAACGTTTGCAAACCGCAAACGAAATAGAAAACTCCATTCAGCACGAAATGCTCAACGAGTGGTACCCGCAATGCATGGACACATTGTATGGAGGTTTTCTAACAACATATACCTACGATTTCAAACCAACAGGAGATCAAAATAAATTCATTGTAACACAAGCCCGCCACACATGGTCAACATCAAAAGCAGCCATGAGATACCCTGATGTTGCATACTACAAAACCTGCGCAGCAAACGGTTATAAATTTTTACACGATGTAATGTGGGATAAAACCTATGGCGGCTTTTACACAATGGTTGACAGAAAAGGAAATGTAATTGATTCCACAAAGAATGCTTATGGTAAT
>JANXWM010000635.1 GCA_025351145.1 Chitinophagaceae bacterium | reverse complement strand
GTACCGCATAAGGCAGTACAAACTATATGACTTTGCCGACTTTTTTATTGTCTCCAGTTTTGTGCATTTTAGAAAGCCCGATGCAGATATTTTTCGCATTGCGCTCGATACTGCGCAGGTGAAACCAGAGCAGGTTGTGTACATTGAAGACCGGTCTATGTTTGTTCAGGTAGCACAGGGGCTTGGCCTGCATGGAATAAGGCATATTGACTATAACGAAACCCAAAAGAAACTGGAAAAATTTGGATTTAAATAAAGCTTACTGCCGTAATTAAGCAGGGGAATTTTTTTCTACATTTTTTGCATCTTTTGGAAATTTTTTACGCTTAAATTTATGGCATAAAAAAGGCCAAATGTTGCAACATCTGGCCTTTTTTATTTAATGATTGAATTACTGATTAAGCGTATTGATCGCGGAAAGATTTAATCTCATCATGAGATTCCTTTAATGATTGCTGCTGTTCAATCATCATTTCACTGATATAGGCTGGCAGGTCTTCGTTAATTGCTGAGGAATAAGCCCGCTGGGCAGCATCTTCTCCGCCTTCGCAGTTAGATAATACACTATGCCTGTCGTGACCAGTAAAAATGGCTTTTACATCCATCCACGCACGGTATATTTTTCCGCTGCCGGTGGTGCCGCTTTCAATATCGCCACCCAATACCTGAACTTCATTCCCCAGTTCATTTTTAAAACGCTGGCTCTGGTCTATGTAATCTGTAAATAACGGTCTCAGATCAGAGTCTTCTTCTTTTAATTCACCTAAAGCACGTTTGTAACCTGTAATGCGATCGTTATTGATCTGCACAAGGTCATTCAGAATTTCAACTACTTCCTTTGATGTTTTCATGATTAACATATTTAGGCAGAACCGTATAAAAATTTAATGCCAGAATTTGTTAAACTCAAATTTTGCAGTAGATTTTTTTTGAGCCCGGCAGCAGATTTTTATGGCATCGTACCTTGCGTCGCACACTTGTACTGTAGCATATAACTGAGCTTTTAACAGCCAATACAGCCAACTGCAAAATCACGTTAATTGCTGTTGTATTTTTTTATGTTCTGATTGTCGAATTTTGATCAGAACGTCTAAGAGTGCTGGAGGCGGGTTCATAAAAACAACTTTCGTGAATGTGCATTACCCATTCTTCCTATTTTCTTCAGATTCATATGATAGGTTTACATATTACTATTAAAAAAAGTAAAATTCTATTTATGAAAAAGATGATTGTATCAGCCGCCTGTATTATTTGCTTAACAACAGGCGTAGTGTTTGCACAGGATATTAAATCAGCCGAAGTACCTGCTGCGGTTAAAGCTGCCTGCATGAAAAAATTTCCTGCTGCCGCAAAAATTTCATGGGAAAAAGAAAATGGGAACTACGAAGCCAACTGGGGCGGTAAATCGGGTGAGGATAATGCTGCACAATTTACACCCGCAGGAAATTTTGTAGAGCTTGAAAAAGCCATAGCAATCAGTGAATTGCCTGCTGCTATTAGTGCTTATGTAAAAGCACATAATTTGGGAACAATAAAAGAAGCAGCTAAAATAAGCGATGCAGCGGGAAAGATTACCTACGAAGCAGAGGTAAAAGGAAAAGATTTAATCTTTGATGAAAATGGAAATTTTCTGAAAACAAATACCGGAGATTAGTTTTTAAAGTTTAAATGGATTGGTTTGGTTTTTTAAAAAGAGCGTATTAATACGCTCTTTTTTCTTTACACGATGTTTGAATGTTATCACTTTAAGTTTGCACAAATACTACGCTTCGTTAAAGCTCAATAGAATTCGTACAGTACAAGAGTGCGATGCAAGAAAAGCGTGATAGCATTTCCGGTGCTTGGTTATAAATAATTGTTATGAATCCTTATTTTGGCAGTGCAGGCTTTTACCGGTATTGACTGAAAGACGGGACATAAAAAACCCATCTAAGATTAGACGGGTATTTCAATTTCAAACCCAAAAGAATAAATATTTTATGAACTTTAAAAAATGCTGACTTCTGTTTTTATTATCGTAATGTTGGAGTGCTATTTATTTGATGAACGTTTGAAAAAATTTCTTCCACCCTGTGAGGTCCATATAATTCCCGGGCGAAATAAAACAGCATTATTATTATCAAAACTAATGCCAAAAGATACCTGTAGATTTTTATTTATATAGTATCCATATCCAATGCTGGCCACGGTTTCACCTCCTGAAATTTCTGTTGTTTTTCCTGGGCTACCAGGAAGAGGGGGAATTGTTCCTTCGGGTACATCACCTCCGCCTAATGCGGAAGTATTACCATATACTTCCGCAAAAATGATACTCTTTTCAGAAGCTTCGAATATAGTACCAAGTGCATAATTAAAAAGATTATTTGCTACAACACCCGGCGGTTTTCCAAGAAATGTATAACTGAAGTTTATACTTGTAAAAAACTTACCGGTTGTTTTACTTGCAATAAGAAAAGGTGTAAAATCTGTTTTACCTGTACCTATTAAAGTATCTTTTGCAGTAGGCAATTTTATTTCTGCAGAAAGAGAAATGGCAGGGAAGCTTTTTGTTTCTTTCATTAATTGATAAAACAGAGTCATTTCCAGATCGCCGAAGCCTGTTACATGCCTGCCTGTTTTTGGATGTATGTTTGTAAATGCTACCGGTTCTACCAATAATGTAAACCTTTTTGAAAGGCCGTATTCAAGAGCTAAAGGCAGTGCTGTTTCTTTCCCCTCTTTTGATGTTTGATATTCTACCCCCCCACCAAGTTCGACCTGACCTGGAGCCAGTGGCATCGCATCCTCCGTTTCTAATTGTGCGCATAGTTTACCCGCCTGCATGGCAAACAAGAACATAAAAGCAAGGCTTAATTTTTTCATCTTTTGTTTGAGTTTTTTTATGTGAAACCTTCTAATAAGATACCTGCATGATGCAAAACGGTTGGGTGAAAAAATATAAAAAGCAGGTTTAATTAATTTTTATATTGTGTGCTTCATCGTTATCACGATACCCAATTAACAGATAAACATTAAAATAACGAACAGTTGCATGCTCTCTCTCTATTTGGAAAGTATGGATGAGTTTGGCAGAAGAAAAATACTGCAAATAAGTATCGTGCAGGTTCACCATATAATTACTTGGAATAATACACAGCGAGCTGTCGCCTTTTTTTAAATCATTGCGATAATGATTTAGCCATACATACTGGTGCAGGTCGTTCATAGTACCTGTACCTATTACTTCCATATTATTTTTACGGGCAATATAATAATCTATATGCGAAGCAGGGAACCATTTATTACACACAATTGTATTATTGACGGGTAATTTATTTTTTTCTTTTTCGTTCTTTATCCATTTGCTAAAATCTGTTCCCATCTCTTTCCACCCATACAGGTCTAATGTAAAATCACCATCCCCTAATTTATTTTCGTTCATATTGCCAATAGTGCCCGGATAATAATCAATTAATATAAAACCGGCACTGATAACAAATACCAGAAGACCTATAGCATATTTTACAAACCGCGGTATTACACAACTTACACTGGATATATCATCAAGATATAAAGCTGCAAGTATTTGTAATGTTACAAATCCAGGGCCGCTCCAGTGTGGCAGTACTGTATTAAACATTGACATAAGCGTTACCGTAATGATTAACGGAAGGCCGATGAAAAGAAGTAACATTTTTGTTGATTGCAGTAATGATTTTTGCCTGCGGTAATAGATTAATGCCAGTATAATTACCAATACATTTAAAGGATTATTATAGGCGATTTGACCAGTTAATGCTTGTATAAAACTGTCTTTGTCAAAACTAAATGAATGCACGGCTACCCTTGAACTGTGGTATTGCCATGTAACAAAATTATTCTGCCAGTTCCATATAAAAATAGGGCTAATAATGAATGCAGTAATGATAAGTGAAATATATAAACCTTTTTGAGTAAGCAATGGTCTGTTGTACGTGAGTATGTATAAACCCAGGCCAAACCATAAAAAAATTCCATGCACTTTGCACATGATACATATACCTGTACAAACGCCCCATAATATCCATGTTTTCATGGATATTATCTTTTTGTTTTCATTAGCAGCAAAGTTTAATGCCAACAGTGTACATAATAGCCAGAATACTACCTGAGGGCTATCGGGTAAAATGAACAAACCTGCAATAACAGAACTGTAAATACTGGTATTGTACAGCAATGCTGCAAACCATCCTGTTCGTTCATTTTTTATCTTTTTGCCAATGGAATAACTCAACCATGTACCTGCCGCCGCCCCGATAATTGCACCAAACCTCAAAAAAATTTCCTGCTGAAACAGCATATTTAATGTAGTAATACGCATTAACAATGCCACTACCGGAGGATGATCAAAATAATTCATCTGAAGGTGCAGCGGGTAGGTCCAGTAATATACTTCATCATTACCCATCTCTATGGAATTCGCTATTATAAGCCTGAATACCATTGTTGCGGTAATTAAAATATATACCCTCTTTTTATAATTCATTTATCAAAAAATGAAAATTAGAAATAGCTGCACCATGTAATTCAAATACATAATCCACTCTAAGTGCTCTAAACTTTTTTTATATACTATTCTTCAGCTTCTTCTTTTATAAAATTCCCAGTTATATCAAAAACCAGGTCTTTACCTTTAATACCGGTTTCATAATTTATTTCGCCATTCTCCTTTGTAACACGTGCAGCGTCATTCACATTTATGCCCTTATAATGATTTTCCAAATACAGGGAAACAGTGGCCGGCAATTCGGAAAAATTTATCGGCGCTTCGGTTTCAAGCCAGTTACCTTTTGAATCGTAAGTTGCTGACATTTTAAGGTTATTTATTTTAAAATTGACTTTGTAATTACCGGCTACATTACTCCACTGAGGTTCTTTGCCTGCGGGAAATGATTTGGAAAAAGAGGTAAGTACATTTATAGGCATGCTTACAAAATTGCATGCAACCAATAAAATCACTGATATTAATGCTGCTGTAATTTTCATGTTATGATTATTGTGTAGTATTTAATTTTTGGGCCAAACATTTGACCATAAATGAAGTTTTACTTGCGTCGCACTCTTGTATTGCATTAATACTATTCAGCAGTTAAAAGCCATCTATTAAATGGGCAAAAAAACTTATGAAGAAAATGTTAAACAGTATCCCTTCTATTCAGGTATTTCACAGGCACAACCGGTTATTTTATGTGTTGATAAACTGGCACTATCTTCGAAATCCCCATCATTATCATAGTCAATATTTTCCTGTATAAAAGAACCTGTATTACTGAATTCTGCGAGCTTTTCCACGGAATCGTTTTGAATAAAATAAGCGCAATAACCAATGCTGTCTTTACGGAACCATGTATCTACAGAATCGGATGGATATTTGTTCTGGAAAGCGGCAATAACAACAACAGGAACAGCATTCCTGTTAATGGCAGGGCATATACGCGTTTCAGGTTCATGATTATCTTTTTTATTACAGGAAGCCAGGATGGTAATTATAAATATATCCAAGAAAAAAGTCTTCATATATTATTTATTTACACAGATTACTTATAGAAAGATTTGGTTGGGTACAATGAAAATTTTTATTTAGAATTTATAAGTACACCCTATTCCCAAACCAAAACTGTAAGGAAAAGTTTTTACTACATTGTTTTTATTAATCGGCGACAAAGCATAGCGATATGATGGCAGTAAATTTAAAGACCACTGCCCTTTTATTTTATACTGGATACCAGCGTTGAAAAGTACGTCAGTGTAAAAAGACTTTATGCCCTGGAGCCTTTTAGCAGAAACAGTTTCAGCACCGGTTGCATTTTTTATTTCTGTTTGAATTTTTGCTGATGTTAAAAGGTTTACCGCTAAACCGGCACCAGCAGATAATGAAAACTTTTTCACTGTTATATTATATCGTATCAATACAGGGAGGCTGATATATTCAAGTGTATGCTGTGCGGCTGTTGTATAGATACTGTCACCAAGTACAGGTGTCAAGCCCGATGTTGATTTCAGAAATGCATACCCTGAAGATGTATTATACTTATATGAAATGCCGCCATTATTATCTTTAACCGCATAAACTTTTTGCGGCTCGATAGTAATAGCAGTATTTGAATATTCAAGCCCTGTTTGAAAGGAAAGATGCTTCTTAAACCAATAAGTTGCCAGCACGCCAAACATATAAGACGGCTCATGGTTTTCTCTTTTTGCTATAGCAGCCCTATTATCCGGGTTTTGACTGTTTTCAAGTACATCATTTTCAAGATTGTATTGCGACCACTCCCGATTAGCAAATCCAGTGGCTGTCCAGTAAGGGATAAAAAGCTTATGGTCATCCTTTAGGAATTTTTTAGCAAGCTGTAAAAGGGAAATATCCTTCTCCAGCAGGGTATTATTTTTTGGAATTATTAATTTGATTTGCCTGCTTGTAATATCAGAATCTGTATTTGTCAGCTTCTCTTCGTCAATATTTATTTTATCATTCAATATACCGGTTACCAAAGCGGTATCTAAAGTATTATTTGAGGTTTTTAAATGAATCGGATTATTACTTTCTGAACCTGCAATTTTATTTTTATCAGCCAGGCTATTTTCTGTTTTATTTATTGTGGCTATGATATTTTCCATTAAATCTTTTTGAGTCAACTCATTATTTTTAAATTCCTTAATTTTTGATGATAGAGAATGGCTAACTGTATTTTCAGTTTCTATATCCAAAGTTTTTTCTAAACTGCTATCAGGTACTTTAATTTTTTGTTCAATAATGGTGTTCAGTTGCGTTTGTTCATCAGCAGTATAGTATCCATTTTTTATAAAATCAGCATCCTGTATTATAAGGAATGCCAGCATAAAAATTAAAACAGCAACAAACCTTCGCAGGCCGGTAAACCTGGATTTATAAATGGGTGCATCCATTTTATCAAGGCCAGCATTTAAATCTTCCCAGACACCATGAGATGGCAGTTCTTCATAAGGTTCAAGAACGTTATAAAATATATTATCTATATTATGTAAATCATCTGTCATAAGCTTTTAGTTTTAAAAATATTAGTATAGTTTTTAGACAGCAAAGCCTTTTGCAATACAGTTCTTGCATCAGAAAGATTAGATTTAGAAGTTCCCTCTGATATGCCCAGTACTTCTGCAATTTCACGGTGTTTCATGCCTTCAAATACATAAAGATTAAAAACCATCCGG
>JANXWM010000614.1 GCA_025351145.1 Chitinophagaceae bacterium | reverse complement strand
AAAATGCCGGTAATGTGCAGCCACCAGCAGGTGCGTTCAATCGTTTCCAGTGTTTCATTACTAAAACCTGCAAGTAAAGGGTGCAGCAAAGAAGAGAAAGCAAAATTGCCCGTAATATGTTCACCGTAATGGCCGTAAGCTCTTTGCTGCAGCAGTGTATCGCATGCATTCATGGTAAGGAACAGCGCCATTAAAATAATTTCTGTGATAAGGATATAATTCGCATCGCTGCGCGGCCAGCCATTTAAATCCTTACTGATAAAGCGTTTCAGCTTCAGCACATTTCTTCTTATTAAAAAGATAATACAAACAGTTAACACGCCAACTGCTAAAAACTCAAATCCGTTAATGAGCCAACTGTACAATGCACCAAGTGGTTTAGCAAACAAACGGTGCGTGCCAAGTAATCCATCCAGCACAATTTCCATAACTTCCAGGTTAATGATTATGAAGCCCGCATATATCACAAAATGCATTACTGCAACCAGCGGGTTCTTAAACATTTTCTTTTGCCCAAGTGCAAGCAGCAGCACATTGCGCCAGCGTTCTTTGCTGTTGCCGCTTAAGTCTTCCTCACGGCCAAGAAAAATATTTCTTCTTATATCTTTTACTTTTTTAGTGAACAGCCAAATGGCTATACCTGCAAGTGCAATGAATGCGATTTGAAAAATAATTTCCATGTTTATGGCTTGTTCTGCTAAGGTAAAGCTTTGTTTAAATGCAACTAACAATTGTGTGTGCAGTAAATATTTTAGGCAAGTTTAAAAACTGGTTTTTTGGGTATCCTGTGTAAGGGTAACATTCTTTTTTATATTCAGTTTGTAACGCATAATCAGTTCATCATCATAAATAATATTCAGCCATTCAGCATCGCTGTTGATTACCTTATAAGTTGCACTGATCTTATTTCCATTGATCGCATTTACAGGTTTGCTTACACCACAGCATTGCAAAACAAAAATGGTATTGGAATCAACATTGGCAATATCTGTAACCCATAATAATTTTTTATAACGGTTGCTTTCAAGTTCAATGGTAATCGTGTCGCCAATGGCCGCTTCAATTACGCCGCTTTTGGGTTGGAACGATGTAATATAATTCCTGTTAAAGGCCGTTGTTTTAAACGGCGTGCTGTAAAATTCTTTCAACAGGGGAGGGGCGGAAAGCAATGCCCAGCGCAGGTCTTCGGGGTAATGATCAAGTATAAATTCATCCGGCGGCGTTAAGTAATACTGGCTGTTATATGCCTGTTCAAACTCGTTCCTGTAATTAATATAACCGGCTGCCCAGGTTGCATCGAGCAGGTGCCAGCCGCTGTCGATAAACACTGCATTCCATTTATGGTTGCTTACGAATTGCGCACCAATACGGTTAATATTTGTTCTGCCGTAACCCGTAATTACTTCGCAGCGGATGCCTGCAAAATCGCACAGCGTTTTAAACAACCTTGAATAGCCATCACATACAGCGGTTCTTCTTTTTAATACGATCGCCGACACCCGTTGGTTCAATGGTTTCAACGGCGCGGTTGAATCATCATCTTCCTCAAGCCAGTAATCTTTTGGTGAGCTGTAGCCGCCCCTGTTAAACGCCCTTGTGTTGTAGGCAATGTTTTCAATAACCCAGGTAAACAATGAATGTACTTTCTGCCGGTCAGTGGTATCTTTTGCTGTTAGCAGCTCTGCTAAAACCTGCGGATCGGTAATCTCTGTTTGAGTTAAGCTTTTGTAATTATTGTGTACAGAAGTAACCTGTGGCAAAGCAATATTTGCGGTAAGTATCAGCAGGATGTTTATCAACCCTTTCATAAACCGTATTAATCAGGTAAATCTTTTATGCAGTAAATATGCTGCACCGAATTTAATACAAATTCAGGCGAAAGAAGTTTTGTTTCCCGGCAGGGGTTTTTCATGGCGGCATCCTTGCGTCGCACTCTTGTACGTTCGGATTATGAATGGGCTTTTACCGTTGCGAAGATCGAAGCGAACGATGATTGGTCAGGCGACCAACATCGGCGACAACTTTGTTAGTTGGTGCTTTTTTAATCCAATTTAATTCTTCCGCTTTCTTTGAGAACTCTGTCTTTCTTATCCCAATAGTCTTTTCTTTCTAGTTTTAGCGAACTAATATCCAAGCCATTTTTAAGAACTAAATTTTTTACGTCACTTTTATATAAGTCAAATTGCAGAGGCGGTTCTGCCCATTCTAAAGTGTATTGATACGCGTCAAGAATTTTATTCTCGCTATCAGTTTTAATAATCAAAATATTATGAAAGTCTTCAATTGTGGATGGTCCGTCACCATGATAACCCCATCCTTTAAAAGTAGAAAGCAGCTGATAATAGGTGAATTCTCCACTTACAGGCTCAAAGATGGGCATTAAGTTTTTTGTATTTAATGTGTCCTTTATGTTGCCGTCTATGTCATTAAGTTTTGCATAATTGAAGTCTGAATTGATTGTTTTCTTTTTGAGTTTATAAGCTTTAATTTCGTTTAGCGCTGTTGCTGAGTCATTTTGAGTTGATACAAAAATTATTTTGATAGGTTTTGTTTGGCAAGACACAAACCCTAATAAACTGATCACCAAAAAAGAAATTGTAAAAAATGTTTTCACTTGTTATTTTGTATTTTTCTTAGATATAAATTTAGTAGAGTGCACTTTTAAAATAACGTACAATTCGAAAATAAGCCCACTAAATATCCTTTCCAAAACAATACCCGCTTCATCTACGCTTCTATACAACTCCTAAGCAGCGGCAGCTTTTAGTTCAATGAGTTTACGTTCATAGAAAGCTATTTTGGCAGTTCTTTGCTTTTCCTGGTACGCCTTTAAATCCAGCGGGGTAAATATTTTCTTTTGGGTAAC
>JANXWM010000591.1 GCA_025351145.1 Chitinophagaceae bacterium | reverse complement strand
CGGCGAAACTTTTAAAGGCAGATCAGTTGCCACATTAAAAGTTACGGAAAGATCAAAGCACTCGCCGGTAAGAATTTATTATATGCTGAGGAACCATTTGTATGTTAAAGAAAGATATTACCGGCACTTTAAACCAGCTATTGATAACCAGCGAAAGTCTATGATGGTGAGGATAAAAAATAACCTGCTCTACGGAACTGATAAGCTGGAAAACATGCGGTACATCATTAAAGCGATTTTAGATTACAGGGGGAAGAGGATGGGGAAGGTCAATACAAAATAATAGAGAAGTAAATGCTTAGTAAACATGCGGAATAATTTAGTTATAAATACATTTAAAGGCTTGCAGCTAAGGATAAAAAAGTTGTTTGCCAATCCATTCAGTAAAGTTGGAATAAGCACACTTAATTTAAAGCTTATTAAAAACCAACCGGATAACGGCTTGCACAGCAGCAACTTTCTTGACGGTAAAATTTCTTATTTCAACAGTGCTGAATTTTTACATGGCGTTAAAGAAATTTTTATCGATGAAATTTATAAAGTTGCATTACCAGAAAATGCTTTGATTATTGACTGCGGTTCGCATATAGGGCTAAGCGTTATTTATTTTAAGAAATTATTTCCCTCTGCAAACATTATTGCTTTTGAACCGGATAAAAGAAATTTCGGATTACTTTCAAAAAACATTGAATTTTTCAGTTTAAAGAACGTGGAGCTACGAAATGAAGCAGTGTGGATAAACAATACGCCACTATCGTTTGCCAGTGACGGAAATATGGGAAGCAAGATTGAAGATTTATCTTCCATTAAAGAAAATGCAACAGTGGTTACTGCAACGAGACTAAGGGATATTATTGCCGGTAAAATCGATTTTTTGAAAATGGATATTGAAGGTGCTGAATATGAAGTGCTAAAAGATATTGAAGATAAGCTGCACTTAATTGATCATCTTTTTTTGGAGTATCATGGATCTTTTGGTCAAAACACTCAACTCAATGAATTACTGCAAATGATAATTGCCGGTGGATTTAAATATTACATTAAGGAAGCGGCGCCTGTTTATTTAACGCCTTTTTACAGGGACCGTGCAAGTGATACTTATGATGTTCAATTAAATATTTTTTGTTTTCGTATTTAAGTTATTTTGTGTAGTATTTAAGTTTATATTCGATTATAAATTCTATTTTTACCCTAATCTAAATCATATGACCTACAAAAAAACACTCTTAACCTTATGTGTTTTCCTGTCGATATTTTTTTCATGTAAAAAAGAAAGTGGTTCTATTACACAGCCAACCTCTGATGTTGATCTCACAAAAGGGCTTTTAGCCTGGTATCCTTTTAACGGCAACACAAATGATGCAAGTGGAAATGCAAATAATGGAATAATAACAGGTGGCGGCAGTTTATCATACGACCAACATGGATACAGCAGCAGCGCTTTTAACTGTAACGGAAGTCCTGACAGAATAGTCATCAATAATAATGGATCAATTAAGTTTGATACGGCTTTTTCTGTATCACTCCATGTTATGATCAGAAGTTTTGGCAGGCAGGATTTCATATCATTGGCTAATAATTCTTCAGGGAAGGGCGTAACTTTTGCTGTTGGAACTAATATGATTGGCTCTAATAACTTAAATTTTGGCGTTGTTAATGCGTCCGTTTCCTGCGACGAATTCAATACTTCAGCAACTACTACGGACAATACATCTTCATTTGAATTGCAACCTGAAAGCTGGTATAATATTATTTGCATATTCAGTAATGGGGTATTGACAAATTATGTAAACGGAAAATTGATTTCCTCAAAAACCAGCCCTGATAAAACGGCAAATGTTTGCCCCGATGCCCAGCTAATAATTGGAGGCTGGATACAACAGGATCCAGCGTCACTAATTGGGAAAATTGACGAAGTAAGGCTTTATAACAGAGGTTTAAATGCTGATGAGATTGGTGAACTGGCAAAGAACTTTCAATAGCCAAAAATCTGAGGTAAATCAATAATTTAGCTATATTCATATTTTAAAAATTAAAAAACTGTACTCATGAAAACATTACTAAAGACCCTATTAGTATTTTTTCTATTCATTACATCTTTCTCCTGCAAAAAAGATTCAAATTCTTCAATTGCATCAATAGATCAGTCATCAAATGATCAAATGGAAATAGACAGCACTGTTGTTGACACAAGCTTATTATGTTATCTGCCTTTTACAGGTAATTTTAAAGATAAAAGCGGTCATAACAACAATGGTATATTAAAAGGAACTATTTCCTACGTGGCAGATAGATTTGGAAATGCTTCCCATGCAGTATCTTTCAGTGCATCAAATTCATGGATTGAAATTCCGGAATCATCATTCGTGGGCATGCCCATAGGGACTATTTCACTTGATTTTTATCCTGCACCGTATAGCCAACAACAGCTTGTAAGCAAAATGTCATATAGCGAACCAATTGGCTCACCCGGGTTTTATCAATCATTTACTATTTTACTGCAGTCCGATGGAGTTGTTGCTTTTGATTTACGTAAATCGGGATACTGTAACGCTTCTGATGGAAGTGGATGGAACCCCACAATTTACAGCAATACAGGAGTAATTAATTATTCATGGAATCACTTGGCCATAACATTTAGTAATACTACCCAAAAAATGTATTTAAACGGGAATTTAGTCGCTACAAGTGTTATTAGTTCCAGCCCTATTTGCCAGGGAGAACCTATTAGATTAGGTGTATGGTGGCAAAGTGACCCCGAATATTTTACGGGAAACATGGATGAAGTAAGAATTTATAAAAGAGTTTTAACAGCCGCTCAAATCAAAAAACTTTCAGTGAGATAACCTTTTTCAAAATCTTATTATCGGAACACCAAACAAAATTCATTTTTACTTTTGATCTTTCTAAACACTAAAAAATACTGCGTATGAAAACAATCTACAGTTCGCATTAAGAAAATAAAATATTTTCGGGATGATGCATTTCTGTAATATTTATTTCATATTTTCAATTTCTAAACTTTTAAAAATACTACTTATGAAAATTTCACTTCAAACAACAATTGCAGCATTTTTATTTATCAGTTTATTCTCATGTAAAAAGGAAGCAGCGAAAAGTAATTTATCCGTAACCGCAAATTCACAAGACGAAGCTTCTGCCTGTGTTAATGGGAATTGGTCTGGGACTTATGCTACAGATGGGCTACCCTATCAAATAGTTGCAGATTCAACATTTATAAACAATGGTATTGCACAACTTACACAGAGCCCGTGGAGTTATTTTTATACATCCATTACTTTGCCAATTTCAAAATGTCATCAAATTAATGGCGACAGCACCAAGCTAGTAGTATATCTTAAAAACCCATCTGGGTTATCTGGTTCAGTTGCTCCATACGATGTTAGTCTTTGGTTGTATGGCGTAAAGGATACAGGTCATGTGCAATTCCTTGCAGATTTGCAACAGTACACTTCTCTTCAGGTTGGCACAAAAGGAATAACAAATGTTCCTGAATTAATTCATCTTTTTCAGGAATGGACAGAATTGACATTAGAAGCTAAAAACAAAAGATTAACTGTATATATGAATGGAGTACCGATAAAAAGAATTGTATACAGCGGCACAAAAATTGGAGGGCTTAAAGCTATCATGGTCGGGCTTAAGGGTTCTGGAAGCGTTGACTGGGTTAAAATGTATAATAGTAATACAAACGTTTTAAAAATGCAGGAAGATTTCAATGTAAATGGCAAATCCAGTGTAAACTGGTATTAGCAAATAATTTATCAACTTTAAAAATGCCGCAAATATTTGCGGCATTTTTTATAAAAGAAAAATGAAATGCTATAACATTTCTGCATTTTTGCTTTATGAAAAGTATCAGTATCATTATCATATCATACAACAGGTTAGATGACACTATTGATCTATTGAATGATATTGGTGACTTAAATCAAACTCAACTTCTTAAAGATGTAATCATCCTCAATAATAAATCTACAGTAGACTATAGTAAAGTAAGTACCTTTATTAACGATCATTTATCTATTCCCTTCCAGTTAATTGATGCCCCTGAAAACCTCGGTGTTTCAAGAGGGAGAAACTATGCTGCTCAATTTGCCAAAGGCGATATTTTCTTTTTTGTCGATGATGACGTAAACTTGAAAGACAAAGAAACACTTAAAAAAATTACGAACTGTTTTGCCTCAAATAATACTGAAGAAAGAAAATTAGGTGTAGCCAGCTTTAAAGTTCTTTACAGTTCCACCATGCAGGTGCAGATAACTGCTTTTCCACATAAAAAGTTTGAGAAATATAAGGACAAACACAGGCTTCAAACTTCTTATTATGCCGGCTGCGCTCATGCTAAATTAAAACAGGCTTGGGAAGATGCAGGACCTTACCCCGAAGATTTTTTTTATGGTATGGAAGAGTACGATTTTAGCTACAGGGTTTTAGATGCAGGTTACTCCATTGAATACAATGATATTTTTGAAGTCATTCATAAAGAGTCCCCACTTGGAAGAAAATCGAAAGAGGAAAAATTAAGAATGATGTGGCTGAATAAAAGCAAAGTAGCCTGGCGCTATCTTCCAAAGAAATATTTTTATTCTACTGCATTTATGTGGAGCCTTGAATATTTAAAGAAAACAGGTTTTAACTTTCAGAATTTTTTTTCAAACTGGAAAAAAATTATATCTATCCCTGCAAACGAAATAAGAAAACCACTACAGCAATCAACACTTGATTATTTAAAAAAAGTAGAAGCAAGAGTTTGGTATTGATTTTCTAAAAGCCAATAGTTTTACCCGGCATTCACTATGCTATGAGGCTTTCCTTGCGTCGCACTCTTGTACTGAAGGAAGAAGATGCAGCAATGCGAAGGGTAATAAATAATGCAGAATTCAAGTTTTACGTTTCGGTCTTCGCATTGCTGCTGTTTGATCCGAACGTACAAGAGTGCGACGCAAGGGACGATGAACAATGATATTCTGCTGGCTTCAAAAAAACTTCAATTACCTTATCAGCACTACTGTTCCTTTTCGGTAAACATCGCCGCAATTTGTTTTTGCCCTTATCTGGTAGATGAAGGCCCCCGGTGGTTGCTT
>JANXWM010000551.1 GCA_025351145.1 Chitinophagaceae bacterium | reverse complement strand
CAAACTGGGCTTTTACATTGGGTGCAATACGAAGTTGCGCCACCGCCGAATCGGGAGAATTACAATAAGATGTATCAATTAACCTCAATACTACATTATATGTACCGGGAGCAGGATAATTATGAAAAACTGATGGCGCATTACTGACCAGAGTTGTATTATCACCAAAGTCCCATTCAAAACTCTTACCGTTAAATGGCTTATTAGCCGGAGCGTTTGATGTGTTGTTGAATTGGTAATTGAGTGCCTCGCAAGGTGGCAGCTTAATTGAATTAAAACTGATATATGCTTTATCGTCCCTTACCCTGATATTGGTAAAAGAAGTATCAGAAATATTACATGTAAGTGAATCAATAGATATCAATCTAACATTGAAATTACCCAGCGTATTGTAGGTATGTTGTGTAGTGGGTACTGTGGTTTTAATTTGTGGGCTTCCATCACCAAAATCCCATAAAAATTGTTTGCCCGATGCGATGGTATCCCTAAAATCCACAGTAAGCGGTAAGCAACCGGAAGTATCTCGGGGTACACCATCAATTGCTGATTGAACTGCTGAACCAACACCTGCAAATTCGAATGCAATTTTTACAGCAGCTTCGTTACAGCGTGCGCCACTGCTGGATAAATTCCTTGGACCCCAAACACCCGGCGTGGTAGGGAATACGCCAATACCATTACAATTAGCGCACAAAGCTTCGTAAATAACCCCTTCCGCATCAAAGCGGCTGGTGCCGCCATCTACATGATCCCCAACATCAGGAACATTATCAATGTTGCCATAGAAAGTTCCGTATAGCTGGCTCAACGCATTTTTTTCCAATACGAAAAAGTAAAAATCATTTCCATCAGATGAGGCACGTATCGCATTTGGAGTTGTAGGTAACCCAATCGTATTTGCATTAGGATAACCTTCACCAATATCAAGTCCACCGCCCCAACCTGCTACATACACATTTTGACAACGGTCAACAAGAAAAGCAGTTGGCGAAATATCAGGAACCGCAAGCCCTTTACCAAAATTGGTGGAGTAAACAACGCTGCTTAGATCAGCGCTCATTTTAGTAATATATTGTTTGCCACTGGCCTGGTTAAACACTGCATTTATTACAGGAAATGATACAGTAGCAGTGCCGGTTATATAAGGAAATCCCAGCTTATCGAACTGAACCCCATAGAGCATGTCGTTGCCTGCGGTGCCTACATAGCAGGTCTTAAGCTGGGCTGTTCCTGTATTATTGATGATCGTAACAAAACCATCGCAAACCCCTCCCTGGAAACTGCTGAATAATATAGGCCCGTTGTTTCCGCCAACACCCTGCAGATCACTGCTGGTGGTTGCCCCACCAACATAAAGATTATTATTAAGCGGATTAATAGAAATTACAAATGCAGCATCATCTTTACTGCCACCAAGGAATGAAGAGAAGATGATATTGCTTAAGTCGGGACTGGTCTTAATAAGTACACCATCCTGCTGACCGCCAAATGTGCTTTGGAATACACCAGCAGTTACAGGAAACTGCGGGGATTGCGTACAGGATGCCAGGTAAATATTGTTGCTTTTATCAACAATCACTTCACTCCTGGCGTCATCACCATAGTTACGTGCTATACTCAGGGGGCCTGCTATTTCTTTAGAACGTATGTTAACACCATCATCTTCTACACCGCCAATTTTACGTGACCCTAAAAGCAAAGAACCAGTTGAGTTTAGTTTGGTAATAAAAATATCAAACTTGCCACCCGCTCCGTAATTTACCGCTGAAGTTGGAAAATCGGGGGAATTGGTGCGGCCAGCTATAATTAAATTACCAGCATTATCTACAATAAGGCTATGCGGCTGCTCATTGCCATTGCCACCAAGGTAAGTAGCATACATCCTGGCAGATCCGCTTGAACTTAATTTAATAATTGCGACATCATAGCCAGACAAACCGCCATCTCCGGTACCTCCGCCAAATGTTGTTTGAAATGCACCCGTACTTACCGGGAAACCACTTCCAAAAGAAATACCACCGGCATAAAAATTTCCACCAGCATCATAAGTTGCAGTGTATCCCCAGTTATCCGAAGTACTGCCGGTAAAGCTGGCAAAAATAAGTGTGGGGTCAATTACCAGTGTAGCAGATTTGGAATAATTATTTAGTTTAAAGCGAACCGTATTGCCCTCCACAACATAGCCTGCATCTACATCGGATCTTCCCTTTCCGTCAAGTTGGTAGCAGTAAGGGCGCAGTTCCGAAACTTCGCCCAAAGCCGTTTTAATTACGAGGTTTTTATTCTTTACAGAAAGCTGGTCAACACCATCGAAACGCAAAGCAATTTTACTTATATCTGCACCGGGATGAACAATAAGGTCGTACTTTAAATTGCCCTTATCGGTATAATATCTTGCATCAATACCTTTATAAATATCCTGGTAAGTTACTGCCTGGAATATCTTACAATTGGAGGCCCATTTCGATTTATCGTTGCCCTGAAAATAATTATTGTAAGTATCTAATGGCTTATCGGGGATAATGGTCGCATTGGGTGAAGAGCCTACAAAATTTACTTCGTACGCAAATGAATGCAACGTTGTTTTATCTTCACCATCTTCGGGATTAGCAACAGGATTTTTTGCAAAGTGGCTTCCGCCCTCGTCATGAAAGTGGCCCGAATAAAGTGCAGCTATTTTTTGAAGATCTTCTTTTTTGTTCAGCAAAACTTTATACCCCTGCTGCTGCAGAAAAAATACACTGCCGCCCATATCGCTTTTAAACTTCACCTTACTATCCCACTGGCCTTTATTTTCAACATATTCAAGGCTTTGTGCAAAAGTTGATTGAATAAAAAACAAAAGAATCGTGCTGACAAAAAATCGTATAGAGGAACTCAAGGGAATTTTTTTTAAAAGTTACGAATTATGCCTGTATATAGTTTATTATTTTTTGTTTACCAGCCAAAGTTCTTTGGTCATCGCCTGTTGTGTCACTCACTTGTACGCTCGGAAGAATATTCGGCTAAGGCTGCCAATGCAAGCCGTAAACAAAAAGCAACAACTCTAAACCGCAGCCCAAAGCCCATAACAATTATTCAGTACAAGAGTGCGACGCAACGAAAGCCAAATTAATGTACAAATGCCCGGCTCCAAAAATTGTATCCAACTTTCGTGAATAACGTTTACCGCAGTTCAATTGTTGTTTATGAAATACGGCTCCACACAGTTTTTCCTTTTTGCGACATCAAATAATTTTTGAGCGGAAGATTTTGTGCATCATCAAGGTTTTCATCTTTCTCCAAAACCGTTTCGGCAAAGTGTTTTGCCAAAAGCAGCAACTCTTTATCATTGACTATACTTGCCAACTTAAAGTTTAATACGCCGCTCTGCCTGGTGCCTTCAATATCGCCGGGGCCACGCAACTCAAGGTCTTTCTCTGCAATTACAAAGCCATCATTTGTGGCGCACATCACTTTTATACGTTCCCTTGCATCGTTGCTTACTTTGCTGCCTGTTAAAAGAATGCAATAACTTTTTTCGCTGCCACGCCCCACCCTGCCGCGTAACTGGTGCAACTGCGAAAGCCCGAATTTCTCGGCGCTTTCAATCACCATTACACTGGCGTTGGGCACGTTTACACCAACTTCTATTACGGTGGTGCTTACCATTATTTGTGTGTTGTGGTTTACAAAACGTTGCATGTTTGTTTCTTTCTGTTCAGCAGGCATTCGCCCATGCACCATGCTGATGCTGTATTTTGGTTCGGGAAAAAAACTTTTTACCTGTTCGTAACCCTGCATCAAATCCTCGTAACTCATGCTTTCGCTTTCTTCTATCAGCGGGTAAATAATGTATGCCTGCCGGCCTTTCTCAATTTCTGTTCTTATAAAATCCATAATATTTGCCCGCTGCATTTCGTAGCGGTGCACAGTTGTTATGGGTATTCTGCCGGGCGGCAATTCGTCCATCACGCTGTAATCAAGATCGCCATAAGCAGTCATAGCCAATGTTCGCGGAATAGGCGTTGCCGTCATTACCAAAATATGCGGCGGCACTGCTGCTTTTTTCCATAGCTGTGCCCGCTGTGCCACGCCAAAACGGTGCTGTTCATCTACCACTGCAAAGCCAAGATTTTTAAACTGCACCGTGTCTTCAATAATGGCATGCGTACCTACCAAAATATGTATGCTTCCATCCTGCAAACCCTGCGCTATTATTTTCCTTTGTTTTGTTTTTGTGCTGCCGGTAAGCAGGTAAGTTTTTACAGGCATATCTTTCAACAGATCCGTTAAACTGTCAAAGTGTTGCTTTGCCAAAATTTCTGTTGGTGCAACCATGCAGCTTTGGTAGCCATTGTCGGCAGCAAGCAGCATGCAGAGCAAAGCCACGATTGTTTTACCGCTGCCTACATCGCCCTGCAACAGGCGGTTCATTTGATGGCCCTGTGCAGTATCGGTACGTATTTCGCGGATCACCCTTTTTTGTGCCCCGGTTAATTCGAAAGGCAAATGGTTGTTGTAAAAATCATTAAACAGCGCACCAACTTTTTCAAACACTACACCGCGGCTCGCTCTATGTCGGTTCAGTTTTGTTATTTGTAACCTGATCTGTGCAAGAAAAAACTCTTCAAATTTTAAACGCTTTAAAGCTGCTTCATAATCTTCCGGGCCTGCCGGAAAATGAATATCGCAAAATGCTCTAAAGCGGCTGGTGAATCTTAATTTTTCAAGTATATAAGCAGGAAGATTTTCAGGAATATCTCTCTCTGATAACTGCGCCAGTAGTGCACTCATCAGCTTGCTGATCTGCCTGCCGTTTAATGCCCTTGCTTTTAATTTTTCTGTAGTGGGATAAACCGGTTCAAGAAAATTTTTACCATCCGTTTTTTCGCCGGTTATTAGTTCAAGTTCGGGGTGTGTTATTTGTGGCTTGCCATTGAAAAAACCTGTGCGGCCAAACACAAGATAATTTTTTCCGGGCTCTAAAATTTTCTGTACCCAGTTAATTCCCTGGAACCAAACGAGTTCAAGGTAACCGGTATCATCTTTTAATTCTGCCACCAAACGTTTGGCGCTTTTTTCTCCAATCAGTTCAACATTAGTAAGTGTTCCTGCAACCTGTATAAATTCTGTAGCAGGATTAATGTCGCGTATTTTACTCACCACCGTTTTATCAATATGCCGCAATGGAAAATGCTCCAGCAAATCACGGAAAGTAAATATGCCCAGTTCTTTTTTAAGTATATCGCCACGCAAAGGGCCCACACCTTTCAGGTATTCAATGGGACTATCGAGTATGGATGGTTTTGTATTGATAACAGTATTTACAATGAATGCTGTAAAATACAAATTTCCTAAGCAGTTATATACAAAGCAAAAATATAATGAAGAAGAAATTTTTTGGGCCGGGCTGAAGGAATGCTATGAGGCTTTACTTGCGTCGCACTATTGTACGGTTAGATATTCTGTTGAGC
>JANXWM010000516.1 GCA_025351145.1 Chitinophagaceae bacterium | reverse complement strand
GGGCGAACATTGGGATAAAACCTCTGAATACGGAATCTCAATTGCAACAGGTAATGATGCACCATCGCAAGCTATAGCACGCAGTACAGTTGAACAATCTTATCAACAAATTTTTACTGATCTGCAACAAGCGTTAAGTTTATTTACTAATTACCAGGGAAATCAATATGCATCTGCATCGGCAGCAAACGCTTTACTGGCAAGGGTTTACCTATATCATGGCGATATGAGCCAGGCTGTGGAATCTGCAACAGCAGTTATTGATGATGAAAATTTTGAACTCTTTGGTGCAGATGATTTTCAAAAAATCTATACAACCAAATTAACGCCTGAAAGTATTTTCGAATTAAAGTTCGATCCGCAAAACATCAGTGCATTTAATGCTGCAACATATTTGCGTGATGATGCATTGCGCAGTGATGTAACCTTTATTGCTAACGCTGACCTCAATACTTTTTTTGAAAACAGGCCAGATGATAAACGTGCAGCATTGGTTGATTTTATAAACAATGATGTCAGCATAGAACCTGATGGGCGCACACAAAAATATCGCGGCGAAACAACGAAAGATAATTCAGCATACATTATTCGACTTGCAGAAATTTATTTGATTCGTGCAGAAGCAGCAGGAAGAGAAGAAGGTCTTATTGATTTAAATACGTTGCGTGAATCAAGAGGTATGAGCGATCTTACAACAGAAGATGTTCCTGATGATGAAACATATTTAAACGCAATACTTGATGAAAGACGTGCAGAATTAAATTTTGAAGGGAGCCGTTTATTTGATCTCGCAAGAACAGGTAAAGTGGAAGATGTGCTGGGAGCAGGCGTAAATTCAATCATGCCGATTCCGCAACGTGAGATCAGTGCAACAAATGAAGTGGTAAAACAAAATCCGGGTTATTAAAACTTTGCTTCAATGATGAATAAAGTGCGGAGCCCTGAAGTGAGTGACACAACACAAGCTAAATAAAGAATCCAAAGCTGGTAAACAAAAAATAACTATAGCAAAAATGTCTGTTTTCAAATCTATATTTCCATACACCGGTGAAACGATTGCTGAGTATGAAATAATGAGTGAAACAACAATTGAAAATTGTTTAACTCAATCTTCGGTTGCGTTTCAGCAATGGCGCAAAACATCTTTTATACAGCGTAGTGTATTGATGATGTGTGTTGCAGATTTATTAATTCAGCATAGGGATGCATATGCCACACTTATTACAAATGAGATGGGAAAAATATTGAAGGAGGCAAAAGCAGAAGTAGAGAAATGCGCAACTTGTTGCCGCTATTACGCAGAACACGCTGAGAGTTTTTTAAAAGATATTGATCAACCTTCTGATGCAGCAAAAAGTTATGTAACATTTGAACCTATTGGTGCTGTGCTGGCAATTATGCCCTGGAATTTTCCTTTCTGGCAGGTGTTCCGTTTTGCAGCACCATATTTAATGGCAGGCAATGTGGCATTACTTAAACATGCGCCAAATGTTTGCGGTGTTGCACTGGCAATAGAAAAATTATTTCTTGAAGCAGGTTTTCCTAAAGGTATTTTTCAAACGTTGATCGTTGATGTAGATGTTGTTGAAAAAATTATTGATCACGATATTGTGCAGGGCATAACCCTTACTGGCAGCGAATTCGCGGGCTCTAAAGTTGGGGCACTTGCAGGCAAAGCAATAAAAAAATCTGTACTTGAATTGGGTGGTAGTGATGTAGTGATTGTACTTGAAGATGCAGACATGCAGAAAGCTGCGCAGGTTGCAACATTGTCACGCATGCAGAACGCCGGGCAAAGTTGTATTGCTGCAAAAAGATTTATTACTGTTGGTAATGCAAAGGATGATTTTGCGCAGGCAGTACAAAATGAAATTGCCAAATTAAAACAAGGCGATCCGTTTAATGAGAGCACAACAACCGGCCCAATGGCACGAATTGATCTTGCAGAAAAAGTGGAGCAGCAATTCAAAACATCATTGAATAAAGGCGCAAACCTTGTAATGGGTGGTGAGCGTAATGGATGCAATTTTTCTCCGGCTTTGTTGTTAAATGTAACTGAAGGAATGCCTGCGTTTAATGAAGAATTGTTCGGTCCTGTTGCAGGAATTATCACTGCAAAAAATGAAGCCGAAGCCATTCAATTTGCAAATGATCACCGCTATGGTTTGGGTGCGGCTATCTGGTCAAAAGATGTTGAGAAGGCGCAGTCAATTGCTAAGGAAATCCAGGCAGGCGCTGTGTTCATAAATGCGTTGGTAAAAAGCGATCCGCGTTATCCGTTTGGTGGCGTAAAAAAATCTGGTTACGGAAGAGAGCTTTCTTATTTCGGTATTCATGAGTTCATGAATATCAAAACTATTTATGTTGGCGTATAAAATTTTTATTGACCAGGCAAAGAAGTTTTTCATGGCATCATCGTTGTGTCACTCACTTGCACAGTTGATACATTAATGAACATAAATACAGTCTACAATTAAAACTTGCAATATGGAAAGTGTGTTAGAAAAAAAAGTAAAACCTGTTAACTCCCCTTTAGGGGCTGGGGGCACAGAAGCACTATATCAACGCAGAAAAAAACTGGTGCCAAACGGTTTGGGTATTTTTAATCCATCTTCTGTGCAGTATGCTTACGGCGCTACAATGATTAATGCAGACGGAAAAGAACTCATTGATTTTGCAGGGGGCATTGGTGTATTAAATGCAGGCCATTGTCCGCCGCCCGTTGTAAAAGCAATTCAGGAACAGGCTGAAAGGCTTATCCACAGCAGTTTTAACGTGGCGCTGTATGACGAATATCTTTCTCTTGCAGATAAGATGATTGAACTGTTACCACATGGTGATGCAACAAAAGTAATGTTCCTCAACAGTGGTGCAGAGGCTGTTGAAAATGCAATAAAAATTGCAAGACAAGCAACTAAGCGACCCGCAATTATTGCTTATGGTGGCGGCTTTCATGGAAGAACTATGATGGGTATGACACTTACTTCTAAAGTAACATATAAAGCTGGTTGCGGCCCTTTTGCACCTGAAGTGCACAGGATTAATTTTCCTGTTTATCATACAAAAGAAGAAATAATTTCCGAAGAAGAATTTTCAGAAAATGAAATTCAAAAACTGAAAGAATTCTTTAAAACAAATGTGCGTGCAGAAGAAGTTGCAGCAATTATAATTGAATTGGTTCAGGGTGAAGGTGGCTTTTATGTGGCACCAAAATCTTATATCAAAAAGCTTCGCAAGCTTTGTAATGAGACAGGCATCATGCTCATTTTTGATGAGGTGCAAAGTGGCTTTGGCCGCACCGGTAAGTGGGCTGCGTATGAACATTATGATGTGATTCCCGATATTTCTACATGGGCAAAATCTATGGGCAGCGGTATGCCGATTGCCGCAGTAATGGGCAAAGCAAATGTCATGGATAGTGCCGGCCCAAGTACCATTGGTGGTACGTATGCAGGCAATCCTGTTTGCTGTGCCGCATCACTTGCTACACTAAAATACATGGAAGAAATTGATATCAATTCATTGGGTGTAAAAGTTGGAAATATTGTTCGTGCAAGGTTTGAAAGTTTTCAGCAAAAATTCCCTGATGTAATTGGCGAAGTGCGTGGACTTGGCGCTATGCTTGCGTTTGAGCTTGTTAAAGATGGCGATTATAAAAAGCCAAATGCAGAGCTTACTTCAAAAATCATTAACACCTGTGCAGAGCGTGGATTGGTTGTCATCAGTGCCGGTGTGCATGGAAATGTAATACGCATTTTAAGTCCGTTGGTTATTGAAGAAGCATTATTGAATAGAGGTTTGGATATTTTAGAGGGTGTAATAGCAGAGAATGCCCCCAACCCCTAAAGGGGAGAAAGAAATTATATCATATAGGTTCAAAACCTTTTTAACGATGTAATGCTTTTGGGCCAGGCTTTTGAATAAATATGAAGCATCTGTTGCGTCGCAATCTTGTACTGTATAATTTAATTGAGCAGCGATACATAATAGCCACATCGTGGCGCTACGTTAGTAGCAGCAGAGGATACGATAATCAAAGTACACAGAGCGCCGTAGGCGCGATACATTTTGAAAATTAAATTTGAACAGGATTATAAATAGTGAATAACACTGCATGTTGCCGAATAAAGAACAAAACGTGCAAGAGTGCGACGCAACAAAAGCATCATAGTAGTAATGCAGTTGGGCTCAAAAAAAATTAAATTATGATTCTAAATTATATAAAAGGAGAATTTGTAAAAGCGCAATCTGGTAAAACGGAAAAACTCATCAATCCTGCAACAGAAGAAGTGATTGATGAGATGGCCTGGGGTGATGTGAACGATTGCAAAGATGCGATTGATGCTGCAAAAAATGCAT
>JANXWM010000491.1 GCA_025351145.1 Chitinophagaceae bacterium | reverse complement strand
TTGTAGAAACCAATAACAAAAAGCGTTTTGCATTTAATGAGGACCTTACCAAAATAAGAGCCAGCCAGGGTCATTCAATTGATGTTGAACTTGGCTATACAGAAAAGCAACCGCCGGAGATTTTATACCATGGCACTGTTGAAAAATTTCTTGCTTCAATAATGAAAGAAGGTTTGCAAAAAATGGAACGCCATCATGTGCATCTTAGTGCAGATAAAGTAACAGCGACAAAAGTTGCAGAAAGAAGAGGAAAATCAATTGTGCTTATTATAAAGTCTGGTGAAATGTTTGCCGCAGGTTACAAATTTTATCTGTCTGATAATGGTGTTTGGTTAACAGATCATGTACCGGCTGAATATTTTGAAGGTCTTTAAAGTCGCCACGTCTTACAACTGTACAAGTGTGCGACGCAACAAAAGCCTCATTGAAATACTGCTGCCCGGTACAAAAAAACTACTCCTTGCCAACAGCCGTAATAATTTATTAACCCTGCTCCCTTTTCGTTTATCACAAAAATGTTATCGCATTTAAAAACAACATTTATATTACAACGAATTTGCATTTCACATAAAAAATGCTAACCAAATTTTTAATACCAAAAAAAGATCATGAAAAAAAAGGTTACTTATTTCTCCCGCTTTGCATTTTTTCCGGTGCTGGCAATCGCCTTTCTGCAAACAACTGCACAGGTTAATGTATTAACGCAGCACAACGACCTGCAGAGAACTGGCTGGATGACCAATGAAAGAATTCTTACCCCGCAAAATGTAAGCAGCGGCAATTTTGGCAAGCTTTTTACCCGCCAGGTCGATGACCAGATTTACACACAGCCATTGCTGGTAAGCGGCTTGCCCATAAAAGGCAAAAGGCGCAATGTAGTGTATGTAGCCACGGTTAATAACAGCGTATATGCATTCGATGCAGAAACAGATACAGCCAATACCCCGCTGTGGTTTGTAAACCTTACCGTTGCCGGTTCAAGGGCAATTAAGAATAACGATATGAGCGGTGCCTGCGGCGGCTTTTACAAAGATTTCAGCGGCAATATGGGTATTGTGGGCACACCGGTTATAGATTCGGTTTCAAGCACCATGTATGTTGTTGCACGAAGTGTAACTACCGGTACGCCTAAAAAATATGTGCAGTACCTGCATGCACTCGATGTAAGAACCGGTGCTGAAAGGCCCGGCAGTCCTATTTTTATTACCGATACGGTTAATGGGCATGGCGATGGCAGTGTAAATGGTAAAATTGCTTTTGATCAGCAAAAACAAAACCAGCGCCCCGGCCTGCTGTTGTACAATGGTATTGTTTACATAGGCTGGGCCTCGCATTGCGACTGGTCGCCTTATCATGGCTGGCTGCTTGGCTACGATGCCACAACGCTTCAGTTAAAATATTCGTACAACTCCACACCCGAAGGCGGCCTTGCCGGTATATGGATGAGCGGGCAGGCACCTGCTGTTGACGACCAGGGTTTTATTTATGTTTCTACCGGCAATGGTACCGTGGGTGTGGGCACTAACCCCAACGATACTACCAACCGCGGAGAAAGCCTGCTTAAATTATCAACACAATCGGGCAATTTAAAAGTGGTTGACTTTTTTACCCCAAGTAATTATAAAGACCTTGAAGCAGCCGATCTTGATTATGGTGTAGATGGCGTACTGCTTATTCCCGGTACCAATTTATCGCTTTCGGGCAGCAAGCAAAGCAGACTGTACCTCATCAACAATAATGCAATGGGCGGCGTTACTGCCAACAACTCTACTGCTAAAGAAGTAATTAACATCAACGCGATCGACAGCAAAGACCATCACCTGCACGGCTCGCCTGTTTACTATAAAAACAGCACCAAAGAATATATTTATGCATGGGCCGAAGGCAGCCTGCTGAGGCAGATACCTTTCAACAGAACATCTTTACTGTTAGATACTGCGCATCAAATTACGGGAACTTATGTATTGCCAAAAGGTATGCCCGGCGGCATGTTGTCGCTCTCTTCAAACGGCTTAAAAAAGAACACAGGTATTTTGTGGGTATCGCATCCATTATCCGGCGATGCCAATCAAAAAGTTGTTCCAGGAATGCTGCAGGCTTTTGCCGCAGACGATGTAACACATGAGTTGTGGAACAGCAATATGAATGCGCCCCGCGACAGCTCCGGCAAGTTTGCAAAATTTGTTTGCCCCACCATTGCCAATGGTAAAGTGTACATGCCAAGTTTCTCTAACAAGTTAATGGTGTATGGTTTAAATCCGCCTGCGGCTAAGCAATCAGCACAAAAGGATTATGCTGTTAATAACAATGCCGGTACAAAAAGTTTCCAGGTATTTCCTAACCCTGCCAGGCAGCAGTTTATGATAAAATATAAAGATGATTTTGCCACCGGCAGCAAAGTATCCATCGAGTTAACCACTACCTACGGACAGCTTGTGTACCGCCAGAATAATTTATACACAGCCAACAATACCATCTCTGTAAGTTTACCCGCGGGCATAGCTTCCGGTGTGTATGTGCTGCAGCTCATCAGCGAAAAAGGAGATACAAGAACAAAACAAATAGTGATTGAGAAATAATTTTTAATTGTTTTTATGGGCCAGGCTGAAGTATATCTATGAAGCATTGTTGCGTCGCACTCTTGTACGTTCAGATACTTTATTCGGCAAATTAATTCGTGCATAAAGAATAAAAAAACCTTCACAATTGTGAAGGTTTTCCGCTTTTCAAGAGTATTGGATATTCAATTACCTGCGGCCATCACGATCGTAACGGTCATCGCGGTTGTCACGCTCATCATACCGGTTTTTGTTTCCGTCATTATACCTGTTATCATCACGGTCATTGTACCTCTGGTCATAGTCGTTGTCATGTCTATGGTCATAACCATCGTTGCTGTTACCGTAACGGTTACCATTCATTGCCTGCTGGTCACGATAGTCTTTAAATCGTCTGTACTCATACCTGTGCTGGTAATTATGCAGGTAAGGCATTGGCTCATTCATTACAACTTTGTAGCTTCTGTAAAGATCGTAGTTGCGGTAAGCCCATGGCAGCGTTGAAGCATATACCCAACGGCCGCGATCGAAGTAAACGAATTGCCTGGCCTGTACATCATAGTACATATTAATCTCTGATAAATAGTAAAACTGTGCATAATCGCAACCAGCTGGCCCCCACATTGGCTGCCTGCCTGTGTTTGCAGAAATACTAACCCTTACCTGTGCATCTGCCGAAGTATACATGATACCTGCGATGATTAATGTTGTTGCGAGTAAAACTTTTTTCATGGTGTTTATATTTTTGTTTGAATAGTATAAGCCAAAGCAAGTGCCAGTGATTGTTAGCAAAAGCAAAAACATTCCCTGTCAAAAACACAAATGTTCACTCTGTATTAAACCTTTTGAAAAGTGTAATAATTGCTTGAGAA
>JANXWM010000480.1 GCA_025351145.1 Chitinophagaceae bacterium | reverse complement strand
GTACCGGCTGTTAAAAGCTGAATATTATCCTGTCGTACAAGTGTGCGACGCAAGGAGCGGTCAACAAAGATTCCTTGCCTGGCTCAAAAAAAGCTGCGATAAAATACCGCAGCTTTTTATAAATTAAAATGGAAAATTTACACGTTCAACCCGCCGCAAACACTAAGCGTTTGGCCGGTAACATAAGAACCCATATCGCTGGCAAGGAACAAAGTAGTATTGGCAATTTCTTCGCCTGTACCAAAACGTGCCAGCGGAATACGTTTTAAAAAACTTTCAGCAGCATCGCCTTCTGAAAGATAATGTGTCATATCTGTTTCAATAAAACCGGGAGCAATGGCATTGCAGCGGATGTTCCGGCTGCCCAGTTCATGCGCCATTGATTTTGTAAAAGCAATAATGCCCGCCTTGCTTGCTGCATAACTGCTCTGCCCTGCATTGCCGCGCATACCAATCATCGAGCTCATGTTTACAATACTGCCCGACTTCGCTTTCATCATGGGGCGCATTACTAATTTGGTCATATTGTAAACGCTCTTAAGGTTGGTGGTCATTACTTCATCCCACAGCTCTGGTGTAATACGCAGCAGCAAATTATCTTTACTGATACCGGCATTATTTACGAGCACATCTATTTTACCAAAATCTTTCAGCACTTCATTTACAAAAGTTTCGCAGGCAGCAAAATCGCCGGCATTGCTTTTATAGGCTTTCGCTTTTACACCAAGAGCTGTTAACTGGTTTTCAAGTGCCGCAGATTTTTCCGCACTGCTGTCGCTCACATAAGTAAAAGCAACATCAGCACCATGCTCTGCAAACTTTAGTGCAATGGCAGCACCAATGCCGCGTGCAGCGCCGGTTACTATGGCAACTTTCCCTTCGAGTAGTTTCATATTTTAATTTTTTGGTGCGGCAAAAATAGTATTTCTGTTTTAATACATTTTATTGACCGGGCATTAGTTCTTTGATTCGCCGTTCCTTGAGTCGCACTCTTGTACGTTCGCAACAATGTTGAACAACGCGAGCAGCAAAACGTGGCTCTATTTAATAATTCACTAACTGTTCTACAATCGTTTCAGGAATATTTCTCCATTCATATTGCTGGTTACGCAATTGCGGCTCAAAGCCAGCTTCCTCGATCGCTTTCTGAATGGTTTTATAAGTAAACCTGTGCGGCGCACCGGCAGCACTTACAACGTTCTCTTCAATCATAATACTGCCAAAATCATTGGCACCACTGTGCAGACAAATTTCGGCGGTTTGTTTACCCACCGTTAACCAGCTTGCCTGTATGTTTTTTACATTGGGCAGCATCATGCGGCTTAAAGCAATCATGCGGATATATTCTTCTGGTGTAGTTAAATTATGTACCCCGCGAATGCGTGCCAGCAATGTATCTGCATCCTGGAAGGTCCATGGAATAAAAGCAAGGAAGCCTTTGGCATCTTCAGGTTTTTTTGCCTGTACTTCTCTTATACGTGCAAGGTGAATAAACCTTTCTTCAATGGTTTCTACATGACCAAACATCATCGTTGCACTCGTAGTAATATTTAATTTATGTGCTTCGTGCATAATGGCCAGCCACTCATCTGCGCCGCATTTGCCTTTACTAATAAGGCGGCGAACCCGGTCAATCAGTATTTCTGCACCGGCGCCGGGTAATGAATCAAGACCCGCTTCCTTTAAAGCAACCAGCACATCGTGATGGCTCATCTTTTCTAACTTACAGATGTGTGCTACTTCCGGCGGCCCGAGTGAATGCAGTTTCAAAGTTGGGTATTCCTGCTTGATGGCACGGAAGGTATGGGTATAAAAATCAAGCCCAAGATCAGGATGATGACCGCCCTGAAGCAACAGTTGATCGCCGCCATAACGAAATGTTTCTTCTATCTTTTTACGGTATGTGGGCATATCCGTAATGTATGCATCGGGGCTGCCGGGTATTCGGTAGAAATTACAGAACTTACAATTAGCAATACACACATTCGTGGTATTTACATTACGGTCTATCTGCCAGGTAACTTTTCCATGGGGTACCTGCTTTTTGCGCAGCTCATCTGCCACAAACATAATATCGGCCAATGGCGCATGCTGAAACAAATGCACGCCTTCTTCTACAGTAAGAAATTCGAAATTCAACGCTTTCTGGTACAGGTCGGAAAGATTCATGCTCTATAATTTAATATAACAACAAAATTAAGGTAAGGTAGTTGCAGAAAATTTTAATCCTTTAAAAAGTATGAGCCGCAAAATTCAGGTATTAAAGGTTTGGCTTATACGAAATGGGTGCGTAACTTCATTGGCCTGACGATTACCTAACTAAAAGCTGAAGAGTGCGACGCAACAAAAGTTCAATTCATGTTCTCATGGCCTGGCCCATCATTTTATTCTGTTTATTTTCGCATCCTGTTAGTGCACAGGAAGAATTTGTACCCCCACCAGCCAAACGTGTTACTACTTTTTCATTTACCATGCTTACCGGTGGTATTATCATTGTGCATGCTGCTTTAGACAATTTTAAAGATTCGCTCAATTTTGTGCTTGATACCGGCAGCGGCGGTATTTCCATCGATTCAACAACCTGTGCCTATTTTGCACTGCCAAAAAAAATGAGCGACAGAACGGTACGTGGCATTGCTGGTATGAAAATGGTGGAGTTTACATACAACCACTCGCTGCACCTGCCAGGTCTTACCGTTGACAATCTCGATTTTCACATCAATGATTACGATATTCTTACAAGTGCTTACGGCATTCGCATCGACGGTATCATTGGTTACAGCTTCCTGCGCAGGTATCTCGTAATGATCGATTATGAAAATAACCTGATTGATGTTTATTCTCCTGGCACTTATAAATATCCGCATGGCGGCTATCTGTTAAGGCCCCAGTTCACAACCCTGCCCATGCAACAGGTAACTGTGCGTGATAATACCATGGTTACCGACAAGTTTTATTTTGATACCGGTGCAGGGCTTTGTATGTTACTCAACGAAGACCTTGTAAAAGACAGTTCGTTAATCCGGGCAAAAAGAAAAAGATACCCCACAGAAGCCGAAGGGCTTGGCGGTAAAAAATCGATGGAGCTAACCGTGGTGAAAGAGGTTCGGGTTGGACCATACCGATTTAGAAATGTACCGGTATATATTTTTGACGATGAATACAATGTTACCTCGTACCCGGTATTGGGCGGATTAATTGGTAACGATATCCTGAGAAGGTTCAATGTGATCCTTAACTATCCCGAACAGCAGATATACATTAAGCCCAATAAACACTACCTCGACAGTTTCGATTATTCTTATACCGGCCTCGGTATGTACATTGTGGATGGCGTTATTATGGTTACAGATATTATGGAACATTCCCCTGCATCTGATGCAGGTTTTAAGATTGGCGATATTGTGGTAGGTGTGGAAAACGATTTATCAGGAAACATACAATCGTACAAAACCTTACTCCAGAATGCCCGCACAAGAACCAAAGTGCTCATTAACCGCAAAGGCGAATTAATGATCATAAATGTCAAAGTCAAAAGTATATTGTAACCGGGATTAAGCAGTCCTGTGCCCATACATTGCCAGTCCTTACATTTGCGTTTAAAATATCCTTATGAAAAAATCATTTCCCTTTGTTTTGTGCCTGTGTATTTCGATTACCTTAACCGCTCAGATTCCACCAAAATATTATGATTCTGCAGCAGGTAAAAATTGTGCGGCTTTAAAGTCGGCGCTCAAAAAAATTGTTACCACAGGCCATATACCGCAGTCTTACGATAATCTCTACGACCAGTATAAAATAAGCGACGTAAAACCCCGCGAGACAGGCTCCGGTTCTGTTTTAGCTATTTGGGATATTTATTCAGATGTACCCAATGCCCGGGACCCGTATAATTTCGACCCTGCAAATGATAAATGCGGCAGCTATTCCGCAGAAGGTGATTGCTATAACCGTGAACATACCATTCCACAAAGTTGGTTCAACAGCGAGAGTACTCCCGGCAGTGATTACCTGCACATTATGCCCACAGATGGTTTTGTAAACGGTAAACGCGCTAATTATTTATACGGCGAAGTTGCAACAGCTGCTTACACCAGCAAAAACGGCAGCAGGGAAGGTTCCTCTGCGGTAGCAGGTATTAACGAAACTGTGTTTGAACCTATTGACGAATACAAAGGAGATGTGGCACGTGCATTTTTCTATTTCGTTACCCGCTACCAAACCAGCATTCCGGGGTGGAGCAGCAATACACATGCCTTTTCAAAAGATACATTTCCTTCTATCAACATATTTTATTTAAACATGCTGCTTGCGTGGAATGCACAGGATCCTGTGAGCCAGAAAGAAATTGACCGCAACAACGCTGCTTACACATACCAGAAAAACCGAAACCCTTTTATAGACCATCCCGAATATGTGGGCCTTACCTGGAATGGTTCCTGCCCAGGCCTTGGCACACTGCCTGTTGATATTATTTATTTTGCAGGCAGGCTCAACGGCAATATTATCAGCCTTACATGGAAAACAGGAAACGAAATAAACCTGAAGTATTTCGATATAGAAAAAAGTTACAACGGAACTTCTTTTAATGCTTTTGCAACTGTACGAGCAACAGGTACAGGTAAATATTCTTTCAGCGATAATATTTCAAAAGAAACAGGGCGCAGAATTTATTACCGCCTTAAAAAGATAGATGCCAATGGTTCTTTCTCTTATACCGAAATATTCAGTGTGCATGTTCCCCTCAACCAAATATTTACTGTTTCTCCAAACCCTGCGGGCAATTACATTAATGTGCAGCTAAAAGAAACCAATGTATATAACGGGCAAATTTTCATCTTTGATCTTGCCGGAAGAAACGTAATCAGCCAGCCTTATAAAACAGGTGGTGGTGCTGTAACGATTCCTGTAAACCAGTTGCACAATGGATCTTATTTTGTAAAACTGTTTGTAAACGGCGAACAGTTTATTCAAAAAATTATCATCAGCAGGTAAGTTTTATTGCGCCGGAAATACAAATTATTTTATGTAACAGGCATAGGGAATGCTA
>JANXWM010000468.1 GCA_025351145.1 Chitinophagaceae bacterium | reverse complement strand
AAACACAAGGTGGTGGCGATCTGTTATCGGCAGATGAATATGGAAATTTCGACTTAAAACTCGAATGGAAAATTTCAAAGAACGGTAATAGCGGAATTGTTTTTTTAATACATGAAGACACAACGCTTTACAAAGAATCCTGGAATACTGGTTTAGAAATGCAGGTGCTGGATAATGACGGGCACAGTGATGGTAAAATACCAAAACACCGTGCAGGTAATTTGTATGATCTTATTGCTGCTTCCCCCGAAACAGTAAAACCAGTTGGCGAATGGAACCAGGTTGAAATTGTTGCCAACAATGGAAAACTGGATCTTTCACTTAACGGAACTGTAGTGGTTTCTACAACCATGTGGGATGATAACTGGAAAAAAATGGTTACCGCAAGCAAGTTTGGTGTAATGCCCAACTGGGGTACTTTTAAACAGGGGCATATTGCCTTACAGGATCATGGCAACGAAGTATGGTACCGCAATATCATGATCAAAAAATTGTAGCCTCTGACTTCCTTTTTACAAACGGGACTGAAAATTTTTCAGCCCCGTTTTTTTATTATTGGGGACAAGCATTTATACATTAATGAAGGTTTCGTTGTGTCACTCACTTGTACTGCAGGATTACTATTCGGCAAATACATAAGCCCGTTAATAATATATATCCGTTATAATCATTATCATTTTTATTAGCCCATTGAATGTAATGCAATCCTGTTTCCTTCAGAATCTTTTATCAATGCCCAGAAGCCAAGATCAGGTGCCACAGGCGTTTTAGCCATAAGAACTGAGCCACCTGCTGCTGTTACTTTATCTAAAACTATTTGCAGGTCGGGCTGGCAGTTGAGGTAAATAAGAGAGCCGTTATCACTGGGTGAATAAAAGCCAGGGTTATGAACGATAGCACCACCAACTTTGCCTGCGGGCATATCGTATAAGAAGAAACCCATACGTGCCGGACCCATTATATTTTCAGGCATCTGGTAACTGAAAATAGTTTCATAAAATTTTTTTGCACGGTCGAAATCGCTAACCGGAATTTCGAACCAGTTAAGAGCATTACCAAGTTGCATATATTTTATTTTAGAAATAAAAATTAAACAATTTTTTTGTAATACCTTGTAGAGATATTGTTTTTGTATTAAAAACAATATAATTACACCTTATGTAAAAATTATTTTCATTAGAAAATATTGAAATTTCAAAAACAGTTTTTATCTTAACAAACTTATCTAACATCACAAAAAAACAACCTCTTTTATGGCAAAAGCAAATAAAAAGAAAGCTGCACCAAAAAAAGTAGTGGCTCCTAAAAAAGTCGCAAAAAAAGCTGCACCTAAAAAAGCTGCGAAGAAGGCAGCTCCAAAGAAAGTTGCTGCGAAGAAAGTTGTAGCTCCCAAAAAAGCTGCACCTAAAAAAGCTGCGAAGAAGGCAGCTCCAAAAAAAGTTGCTGCGAAGAAAGCTGTAGCTCCTAAAAAAGCTGCACCCAAAAAAGTAGCCGCACCTAAAAAGGCTGTTGCAAAAAAAGCCACACCTAAAAAATCTAAGAAACCAGTTCCGGCACCAGCCCCTGTAGTTGCTGCTCCCGAAGTTGCACCGGTAGTTGTAGAAATACCAGCGGAGATACCCGCAACAACACCTGCGCCTGAGGAAACGCCGGGTAATTAAGCTCACTATCTTATTTGATATAAAAAAAGAGCGACTGAAAATTTCAGCCGCTCTTTTTTGTTGATAGTGCAGGTTTAAAGCCGATTGATTTAGTGTATTTTTTAATGACCCCATCGTAATTTTATCTGCCAAAAAACTTAAGAATAAATCTGGCGATTTTTTTTGACGGCACGCTTTTCATTGCTGAAATATATTCTGTAGTACAAGAGTGCGACGCAAGAGAAGCTTCATAGTAATTCAATTGCCTGGTTCATAAATAATAACTGAATCAACTAAGCGATTTAAAATTAAGAAACCCCGCCATTTTAAAAGCGGGGTTTATATTTAAAACTTCGTTTGTTATTAATTATTGAGCATTAGCGGCATTACCAGCATTAATACTTCTTCATTATCAGCCTGCTCAGTTGGTTTTATAATTCCGGCTTTTGTTGGGGTTGATAATTCCATTTTAATTTCAGTCGAATCAGCTGTGCTCAGCATTTCGATAAGGAACTTTGCATTGAATGCAATTTGAAGATCTTCTCCATCGTACTGGCAGTTCATGCGTTCGTTACCTTCGAAACTAAAATCAACATCCTGAGCGGCTAACTGAAGTTCGCTGCCGCTAATACTTAGCGCAACCTGGTTGGTGCTTTTATTGCTAAACACACTTACCCTGCGGAGGGCGTTTTGGAAATCGGTTTTATTAATAACCAGTTTGTACGGATTGTCTGTTGGTATTACTACTTTGTAATCGGGGAAGCGTGCATCAATTAACCGGCAAACCAACTGTGTAGAACCGTGTGTAACAAAGAGGTGATTGCTGTTATAACTGATCTTTAGCTCATCTTCATTATTTGGCAATGCATTGCGGAGCAGGTTCAATGGCTTTTTGGGTACGATAAAATTGTCGACTTTGGGGCAGCTTACATCGGTTCTTTTGTACCTCACAAGACGGTGTGCATCTGTGGCAACAAACTGAATTGCATCTTTGGTTAATTCGAAAAACACACCCGTCATTGCCGGGCGTAAGTCATCACTGCTCACAGCAAATAAGGTGTTGCTTATAGCATTTACCAAAGCAGTACTGCTCATGGTAAATGTATTGGTATCATCTGCTACGGGTTCTTTAGGAAAATTGTCTGGGTTTTCACCCATTACCTTATACTTTCCATTATCGCTCGTTATTTCAACTGCGTAGTTTTTATCTATGTTGAACGTTAATGGCTGATCGGCAATATTTTTAAGGGAATCAATTAAAATTTTTGCCGGTATACAAACCTTACCATTGACTTTGCTTTCAACATCCATTTGCACACGCATTACTGTTTCCAGGTCTGTGGCAATAATGTTCAGTTTTTTATCTTCTATATCAAACAGGAAGTCTTCCAGTATTGGCAGAACCGTATTAGCATTGATTACACCGCTTATCTGCTGCAGGTGTTTAAGGAGCGACGAAGCTGAAACAATAAATTTCATAATAATAATGCTGTTTTGTGTGGCAACAAACCTACTGTAAAATAACTATATTCAACAACACGTATTTTGAACGAACATACTTATTAACAGGATAATGTTAATTAGTTGTTTATGGAAAAACAATTATAGCATAGCCTTTAATACCTGACTAAATTTTTCTTTGTATACGGGTTTTACAAGGTAATCGGTAACGTAGCCAAATTGTTGTGAACGCATGATATCATTTTTATCAACCGAAGAACTTACAAGATAAATGTTGATAGTTTTATTCATCTTATTTGCGAGTGCGCCGTATGCGTCTAAAAATTCCCAGCCATCCATTACCGGCATGTTAATGTCTAGAAAAATAATATCAGGAAGAAGTTCTGATGAGTGGAGAATGCCTTTAAGATAATTGACTGCATCCTGTCCGTCGTTACAAATCTTTATATCACCAGCTAAACCTGTTGCTTCTATTGTTTTAGTAGCAGCAAACTGGTATACCTGATCATCATCCACAAGAAGTACATTTGGTTTGCGGGGGTCCATTTTATAATCTTTGTTGCTCAGAGTTAGAAATATACGAATTCTTATATGAATTTGACATTTTTTTTTATCATTATTTAATAAAATAATTTCGTGTATTCATCCATTCAGCATAAGATTATTGCTAAAATACAGCACTACTGCACCTTTCAGGAAAGAAGCCATAGTGAAGTAAGAGAAAACCTATATGGCAGCGGGCTTTATAAAAGCCAGGTAGAAACAATCATTACCCAACTTATTGAAGACAATTATCTTAATGAAGAAAGATTTGCTTTAAGCTTTGCAAGGGGGAAATTCAGAATAAAAAACTGGGGGCGTATTAAAATAAAGTATGAACTGCAGCAAAGAAAAGTAAGCACTTATAACATAGCAAAAGCACTTGATGAGATTGATGAAACTGAATACAATAAGGTTTTACAAAAGCTTGCTGAAAAAAAATGGAAACTTGTAAAAGCTAATCATATAACCGTAAAGAAATTTAAAACAATCCAGTTTCTTGTGCAGAGAGGTTTTGAAAAACACCTCGCCAAAGCATCCGTTGATAAAGCTGCCACTATTGAAAAACAAGCAAAAACTATCCTTTAACTTCGCAAAAAAAATACAGCTATGGCACAGTTCCGCAACTTTAAAATGGTAAGCTATGTAGTGTATGGCAGGGGAAGTTTCAACCAGTTAGATGAAATACTTTCACCCAACCGCAAAGCCGGTGCCCCAATGATATTTTTAATAGATCATTTCTTTATTAATAAACCATTGCTCAACCGCATTCCACTACGTGGCAACGACAAAATTATTTTTGCCGATGTAACCCACGAACCAAAAACATCCTATGTTGATGCGCTTGCAACCCAATTGAAAAATGAGTTTGGAACCATCAGTGGCGTTATAGGTATTGGCGGCGGCTCTGCTATGGATCTTGCCAAAGCTGTTTCATTAATGATGAACAATCCCGGTTCTTCTGCCGATTACCAGGGTTGGGACCTTGTAAAAAATGCAGGTGTTTATAAAGCAGGTATACCCACACTCAGTGGTACTGGTGCCGAAGTAAGCCGAACAACAGTTTTAACCGGCCCGTTGAAAAAATTAGGTATGAACAGCGACTTCACTCCTTTCGATCAAATAGTACTCGATCCCGAACTATGTGCAAACGCACCTGCCAACCAGCGTTTCTATACCGGCATGGATTGCTACATTCATTGTATAGAAAGCCTGCAGGGCACATACCTTAACGAGTTCAGCAAAAGCTATGGCGAGAAAGCGCTGGAACTTTGCCAGGAAATTTTTCTTAAAAAAGAAACATGGGACGAGGAGTGCGACGATAAACTCATGATGGCTTCCTACGCTGGAGGCATGAGCATTGCCTACAGCCAGGTTGGTGTGGCACACGCAGTAAGTTATGGTTTAAGCTACCTCCTCGGTATCCGCCACGGCATTGGCAACTGCATTGTAATGAACCATCTTGAGGAGTACTATCCCGAAGGCGTTGCCGAATTTAAACGCATGGTACAACAAGGCAATTTCGAAATACCCGCAGGCATTTGCAAAGGCTTAAACGATGAACAATTCGAAGCAATGATCAATGTTTCTATGGGCATGAAACCGCTTTGGGAAAACGCTTTGGGCAAAGACTGGGAAAAAATAATGACACGTGAAAAGCTGAGGGCATTATACGAAAAGTTGTAGCAATATTTTGTACCAAGTGATGAGCGGAGCCGAACCAAGGTATTTCATGGCATCGTCTCTTGCGTCGCACTCTTGTACATTCGGATTATGAATGAGCTTTTACCAAAGCGAAGACTTTAGCAAAGAAATTAAACTACACTTATAGCTTAACCCTGCAACATATTACGCCAAAAGCCTCTGCAACAAACATACTCAAGAGAGCCCTGCAGATAAGTAATCTGCTAAACGTAAGAAGTATTTAATTTATCTTTAAAACATTAATAAATATTTTCATGGCTGCTTAAAATATATAGTATGAAATTCTTTTTTACTTATACCATTATCCTTTTTCTTTTAAGCTTAACTATTTATACCTCTTGCACTAAACCTTTAACCTCCCCACTTGCAGAGCCTGTTGATACATTGCCTCTGCCACCAAAAGATACATCAACATTCAGCGTTGCTAATGAATGGCAATGTGTAATTGATGGAATAAGCTACAGCGGCATTGTAGACACAAGTTTTATGCGCATAGTTTTTCCTTATTATGATGTTGATTCAGTTATTGTTTGCACAGGATCTTCTTTAGATAAAAAAATACAGGTACATTTTAAGGTTACTGTCGACAGAAAAAAATTTCCAGGTTCAGGTATAAACAATAATTCCAACACATACCTTGTATTTGATACTTCAGCAAATAATCTTTTTGTTGGTAATGCGTCATCCGCTACTGAAAGGGTATACTACCAGTTAGATACCATGGTGGGTAATAATCTTAAAATCAGTTTTACGGGTATGGTTACCGATCAGCATTTTACAAATCATACCATCAGCGGTAAATTTAGTTGCAGACTAAATACAGGAGACAATGAACCAAATAAATTTTATTGCCAGATAGATAATGGAACCGTAAAGAGAGATGGTTTTTTTACAAATGCTATATTAACTGCAAACACTTTGGAATTATTAGGCGTTGATTATATGGATTTTCCATATAGTCAATTTCGTTTAGCTATAAGAACAGGCGGCACGATTAAGCCGGGCATTTATACAAGCAGTAATGGCGATGTTGCTTTTAGTACAGTTCCCCCGCAGAGTTCGCCTGGTTATTATTATATTGACGATAGCATTGGTAACATGACAGTAACCATTCAATCAGTGGATGGCAATATTGTACGCGGCAGTTTCTCTGGCACCGATCAAACATTCAACAGTATTGATAGCGGCACTTTTACCTGCCGTGTTAAAAACTATATACCGCAGGCTGATGCTGCTACCCGGTGGCAATTCAGCTCATGGGTAAACCCTTCGTTTGGAAGATACTATAGCTTTGCTGGCAATACAACAGGTGCCGTAAAAACAATAGTTAATGGCATAAGTTACCTTACTATAAATGGCGAATCTGATGATGGTGCATCCAAATTTAAAATGGTGGTAAGTTCTTTATTTAGCCCGATAGTGCCGGGCAAATATGAGCTCAGTGAAAATTATGATCAAAATTTAGACACGTTTTATTTCAAATCTGCTGTGCCCGCCTGGGATGGCGGGCTAACAGTTTTCCAGTTGGACAGAAGTGTTTATTACCTTGGTGCAAGAACGGCTTGCATTATAGATACAATTGATGAAAGACATGTAACAGGTACGTTGGTTGGGTCGCTATACGGCAATATACAGGCGCAGGAAATTCATAAGGCTTACTTTAATGCAGATTTTTAAATGATGCGTAATGTTGTTGGCCGGTTGAAAAATGGGATCTTTTTTTTCGCTTCAATCTTTGCTACGGTAAAAGCTCAAAAATGTTTAGAAAGTACAAGAGTGCGACGCAAGAGAAGCTTGATAAAACCACAAATGCCTGGCTCAAAAAAAATTACTTCAACAATCTCTCTACTGCTGTTTCAAGTGTTTCTTCTTTCTTGGCAAAGCAAAAACGCAGCACTTTATTATCTGTTCCATCTTTATAAAAACTGCTCATAGGTATGGTGGCTACGGCCTTTTCTTTGGTTAAGCGAATGGCCAGATCTTTATCTGCTTCATTACTAAAATAAGCATAACTGTAACACTCAAAATAACTGCCGTGCGATGGGATTAATTTAAAAGGAGTTTGCTGCATAAGGCTGCGAAAATAGTCACGCTTTTTTTGCATAAAACTGCCAAGCTGCAAATAGGCGTTTTCGTTTTGCAGGTAATCTGCCAGCGCAAACTGCACAGGCGAATTACAGCTAAAACAGTTGAACTGATGCACCTTTCTAAACTCTTTCATAAATGCCGGCGAAGAAATACAGTAACCAATTTTCCAGCCAGTGCAGTGGTAGGTTTTACCAAAAGAAAAACAAACAAAACTGCGTTCGAGCAAATCGGGATAACGCAAAATACTCTGGTGCAAAATATTATCGAAGATGAGGTGTTCGTAAACTTCATCGCTTATAATAATAATGTTTGTACCCTGCACAATGCTGCGCAGTTGCTGTATATCTTCTTCGCTAAGAACCGCACCTGTAGGGTTGTGCGGCGAATTAATGATGATGGCTTTTGTTTTATTATTTACTTTTTGTTTTACTTCCTGCCATGGAATACTGTAGCCTGGAAACTTAAGCGAAACCAACACAGGCACCGCCCCGTTGATCTCTATGTTTGGAATATAACTGTCGTAAGCAGGTTCAAAAACAATTACTTCATCTCTGGGTTGAAGTATGGTTGTAAACGCGGTATAAATGGCGTAAGTACCGCCAGGTGTAACCGTAATATCTGTGTCAGGATTAATCTTCGCTGCGTATAATTTTTCTATTTTTTGTGCCAGCCTTTCTCTCAGCAGCATTAAACCATTCATGTGTACATATTGGTTAAACCCCTGCTGCATGGCTCTATTCACAAGTCCGGTAAGTTCTTCGCTCATAAAAAAATCCGGGAAACCCTGGCCCAGGTTTATGGCATTTTGTTCAAGCGCAAGCTGGCTCATTACGGTAAAAATGGTAGTGCCAACATTGGGAAGTTTAGACGTGATATTCACTGCAAATGATTTACTCAAAGATAAGCGCTTATGTTTTTGTGTACCGTTTAGAAAAGCAAGGAATGGAATATAAAAAACATTTTGTACCGGGCAGAAGAATTACTATGAAGCATCCTTGCGTCGCACTCTTGTACAGAATAACATTATTGGGCAAAACACAACCTGGCCTACAAAAAACAATCGTGCTTTTATGCCTTTTTCTTTCTTTTAAAAAAACCTTGATCCAGGTTTAAATTCTGCAGTAATGGCAAAAAAGCACGATTGTTTTTTGTAGGCCAGGTTGTGTTTTGCCCAATAATGTTATTCTGTACAAGAGTGCGACGCAAGGATGCTTCATAGTAATTCTTCTGCCCGGTAC
>JANXWM010000462.1 GCA_025351145.1 Chitinophagaceae bacterium | reverse complement strand
GGTTGTTTTCGACCCGCTAAAAGTGGTTATTACCAATTACGAAGAAAGCAAAACAGAAATGTTTGCCAGCGAAGATAACCCTGAGGCTGAAGACAAAACATACCGTGATATTCCTTTTAGCCGCGAACTTTATATTGAACGGGATGATTTTATGGAAGTGCCTTCAAAGAAATATTTTCGCCTTGCCCCCGGCGCAATGGTTCGTTTAAAAAGCGCTTACATTATTAAATGCGATGCCATAATAAAAGATGATGCAGGCAATATTACCGAAGTGCATTGCAGCTATATTCCCGAAAGTAAAAGTGGCAACGATACTTCTGATATTAAAGTAAAAGGCACATTGCATTGGGTAAGCACACAACATGCTGTAACTGTTGAAGTGCGTTTGTACGACAGGCTTTTTAAATCAGAAAATGTGGGTGCAGAAGAAGGCGATTTTAAAGATTACATTAACCCCGATTCTCTGCAAATAATTGAACATGCTTATGCAGAGCCTACTTTACACGAAGCTAAATTTGATGAACGTTATCAATTTATTCGCAAAGGATATTTTACGTTGGATAAAGATACAAGCGAAGAAAAAATTGTATTCAACAGAACGGCTACTTTAAAAGATACATGGGTAAAGGAACAGAAGAAAGGCTGATTTTTTGTAACCAGCTTTTGTAATTTTGATCATCGTTTGTTGCGTCGCACTCTTGTACGTTCTGTAATTCTATTCAACACATCAACTTCTAAAAGTCATTACCTATTTTTACCGGATGTTATTCGAAAGGTTTCAACAAAACTGGAAAGAACAATTCACGCATCTTTCAACTTCAAACTGTCAATTACTGTTAGCAGTAAGTGGCGGTATTGATAGCGTGGTACTCACCGATCTTGTTGCAAAAGCAGACTTCAGTTTTGCTATTGCTCACTGCAACTTCCAGCTAAGAGGAGAGGAGAGTGAAAGAGATGAAGCCTTTGTAAAATCATTGGGTGAACAATACAGTACGCCAGTTTTTATCAAGCATTTCGACACTAAAGAATACGCTGCTTCAAATAAAATTTCTATCCAGGAAGCTGCAAGAAACCTGCGCTACGACTGGTTTAAGGAAATCCTGAATGCAAACTACAAATCAGAGACTTCAAACCTCCTGGCCACAGCACATCATGCAAATGATAACATTGAAACGCTGCTCATAAATTTCTTCCGGGGCACAGGCATTAGTGGCTTACATGGAATTTTGCCAAAACAAAATAATATTATCCGCCCCTTACTTTTTGCAAAACGGGAAGAGATAGAAAACTATGCTAAGGAAAATAATTTAACCTGGGTTGAAGATTCTTCCAATGCCTCAGAAAAGTACACAAGAAATTTATTTCGGCTACAAATTATACCGACCATAAAAGAAGCTTATCCCAATGCAGAAGATAACCTGCTGCACAATATTGAACGTTTTAACGAAGTGGAAATATTATATAAGCAGGCAATTGAGTTTCACAAAAAGAAATTGATCGGGCAAAAAGGAAATGAAATTCATATTCCTATTCTTAAGCTTCAAAAAGCAGAACCGCTTCATTCAATTGTTTGGGAGATTATTAAAGACTTTGGTTTTGCTGCACCGCAGGTTGAGGAAGTAAAAAAACTATTCATTGCGGATAACGGCAGCTATGTTGCATCTTCAACTTACCGCATTATCAAGAACCGCAACTGGCTTATCATTGCGCCGTTGCAAACGGAAGCTGCACAAAATATTTTAATAGAAAAGGCAGAGAAGAGAATCGTTTTTGAAAACGGTGTATTAGAATTGGAATTGCTTTCAACCGCAAACTACAAACCACAAACCACAAACGCTATAGCTTCTCTCGATGCTGCTGAAATAAAATTCCCTTTGCTTTTAAGAAAATGGAAACAGGGCGATTATTTTTACCCGCTTGGTATGCAGAAGAAAAAGAAACTGGGTAAATTCTTTATTGATCAAAAATTATCTAAAACCGAGAAAGAAAAAGTGTGGGTACTTGAAATGAATAAAAAAATTATTTGGGTTATCGGCCACCGGATTAATGACAGGTTTAAAGTTACTGCCGCAACAAAAAATGTTATGAAAATATCTTTCAGCAATTGATTCTGCGGATACTTAAATAATTTTTCCGCCGATCATGCGGTACAACTGTGCAAGAGAAGCAATAATAAATACGATCCCCATAATAATGTTGAGCGCTTTTGTGCTTGCATTCATTTTTGTAATAAGCCAGTTACCACCGTACATATAAAATGCAAGTCCGGCAATTGTTCCCGTGCCGCAGCCAATAGTAAAAATATTAAAATCAGTAGAGTTTGAATGCAATCTCGCTGTTTCCATCAAGTAAGAACTCCAGATAAACCAGAAGGGAATTTGTGCCGGGTTTAAAGCACTCATACTAAGCCCAAGCAGAAAGCGGTTTATATTATTATCAAGCAATAATGCTTTTGCTTCTTTTTTTTGTTTTTCGGCTGTAATAAAACTTAAAATACCCAGCGCTAGAAAAACAACTACGGTAAGCCATCCCAGTATTTCAAAAAAAAGTTTATGCTGAATAATCCAGTCAACTCCGGATAAAGTTAAGCGCAGGTAAATAATCTCAACAATGGCTACACCAACAGCGTACTTCCATGCATTTCTAAAACTCTCCTGCACCGCAATTTGCGTGGAGGTAATACTCATCGTTCCCAATGGCAGTTGCCCCAGGAAGCTCACGGTAAATCCCCATAAAAAAACAATTAGAAAGCTCATGCAGGCAGATTAGTTGCAATGTTAAGAAAACTGTAGTACAAATATTTCAGAGAAAAGTATCGCTCCGGTCTTCGCGGCGGTAAAAGCTCAATAGAATAACAGCAGTACAAGAGTGCGACGCAAGTAAAGCTCAATTAATTTTCCTTCAGCCGGGTACAAAAAAAGCCACGTTATTACTAACGCAGCTTATTTTATCATTCAACAACTAAAATCAGTTTAGGCTACCACAGCAACCTTCTTAGAAAGTTTGCTCTTTAAATTAGCCGCTTTGTTTTTATGTATAATCCCTTTTTTTGCCAGTTTGTCAATCATAGAAATTACATTGGGAAGCGCTTCACCGTAAGCCTTCTCGTCTTTTCCGTCTTTCAGGTTACGAATTGCGTTACGGGTAGTTTTACCATAATAACGGTTTCTGTCCCGGCGCTTGTTGGCCTGACGCGTATCTTTCTTTGTAGCTTTATGATTTGCCATATAATATTTTTCGGACGGCAAAAGTAGGGATATAACATTGAAATGAAAAATTTTACTCAAATAAAATTTGCCGGGTATTAAATATAAAGGTTTTTGAGCCAGAGAGAAGAATAAACATTAAGCTTTACTTGCGTCGCACTCTTGTACTTTCTGAAGTATAATCAGCAATTCCTCCGCAAAGTTGAAGTAAATGTCAAAACTTTTTGCTGTAGCAGGTTAAAGAACTGTTTTTTAAATTTCAATAACGATATTTGCAGACACAGCCGTATGTAAAATTTTAAACAGCATTTGATGAAAGACTTTTCTTATATAACCAGCTCGCACCCCGCATTTATAGAAAGTCTATACCAGGATTTTGCCAAAGATCCCAACAGTGTAGACCCAGAAATGAAGAAATTTTTCGAAGGTTTCGATTTTGCAGTAAGCAGCACAGCAAATGGCGCAAATGGCAAACCATCAGCCGCGGCCCAAACTGCTGCAACTCCCGAAAACATAGACTGGATGCGGGAAATACGTGTCTACCGCATGATTCTCGGTTACCGCAACAAAGGTCACCTGATTGCCAAAACGAATCCCATAAGAACCCGCAAAGACCGTGGCGCTAATCTTGATCTGAATTTTTTTGGGCTCACCGATGCTGATCTTGATAAAGAATACCAGGCCGGTAACCTGCTTGGTTTGGGTACTACTAAACTAAGGCATATTGTTCAGCATTTACAGCAATGCTATGCCTCAAATGTGGGCATTGAATTTAAATACATCAGCGAGCAGGAGCGTGTTGACTGGATTACGAACGAAATGGAAAAGAAGTTTACAGAGCCTTTATCTTTTGAAAAAAAGAAACGAATACTCGAAAAACTGAATGAAGGAGTAATGTTTGAAAAGTTCCTTCACACCAAATATATCGGTCAAAAAAGATTTTCACTCGAAGGTGGCGAAACAACCATAGCTGCGCTTGATGCCATTATCAATACTGCCTCAGAAAATAATGTACAGGAAGTGGTAATTGGAATGGCGCATCGCGGCAGGTTGAATATACTTGCCAATATTATGGGTAAAACATACGAGCAGATATTCAGTGAATTTGAAGGAACGGCAAAGCTCGACCAAACCATGGGCAGCGGCGATGTTAAATACCACATGGGTTATGGCAGTGAGGTTGAATCAGCCAGTGGTAAAACAGTTCATTTGAAGTTAATGCCCAACCCTTCGCACCTTGAAGCCGTAGATCCTGTTGTTGTTGGGTTTGCGAGGGCCAAGGCAGATGTAATGTATGAAAGTGATTTTGATAAAATTCTGCCAATACTTATTCACGGCGATGCTTCGGTAGCCGGGCAGGGAATAGTCTATGAAGTATTACAGATGAGCGAATTGAAGGGTTATAATACAGGTGGTACGATTCACTTTGTAATCAACAACCAGATTGGTTTTACAACAGATTTTGATGATGCCAGAAGCTCTGATTATTGTACATCGCTTGCCTCTGCGGTACAGGCTCCTGTGCTGCATGTTAATGGCGATTCGCCGGAAGCTGTTGTTAAATGTGTGGAGATCGCGACCCGTTACCGGCAGCAGTTTAACTCTGATATTTTTGTAGATATGGTTTGTTATCGCCGCCATGGTCACAATGAAGGGGATGATCCTAAATTTACGCAGCCGCAGATGTATGCATTAATAGAAAAACACCCCAATCCACGCGAAGTATACACCCAATACCTTTTAGAGAATGGCGAACCCGATGCAAAAGAAATGGCAAAAGACATGGAGAAAAAATTCTGGACCAGCCTACAGGAGCGTCTGGATGAAGTAAAGCAAAAGCCTTTGCCATATACCTACCAGCAACCTGAATTATGGTGGAAGAGTTTGCGCAGGGCAGTGCCAGAAGATTTTGATCAATCACCCGCAACGGCAATTTCCGAAGCTGATTTCAAAAAAGTATTTGATGCTTTAATGAGCTGGCCTGTTGATTTTACGCCACTTAAAAAGATTGAAAAAATTATCCAGGATAAAATAAAACTTTTTCAGGCCGAAAGTAAAGTTGACTGGGCAACCGGTGAATTAATTGCTTATGCAAGTTTGCTGGTAGATGGGAAAGATGTTCGTATGAGTGGGCAGGATGTTCAGCGGGGAACTTTCTCACACCGGCATGCAGTACTCCGCGATGAGAATAACGATAAATATTACAACCGTTTAAGCAGGATTGAAGGTGCAACAGGAAAATTCAGGATATACAATTCATTACTTAGCGAATATGGTGTGCTGGGTTTTGAATATGGCTATGCCATGGCTAACCCAAATGCGTTGGTTTTATGGGAAGCACAGTTTGGTGATTTTTGCAATGGAGCACAAACAATGATCGACCAGTTTATAAGTGCCGGTGAACAAAAATGGAATCGTATGAATGGCGTTACTATGTTATTGCCGCATGGTTATGAAGGGCAGGGCCCCGAGCACAGCAGTGCAAGAATGGAACGCTTTCTTCAGGCCTGTGCCGAGCTGAATATGGTAATCACTAATATTACAACTGCTGCTAATTTGTTTCATGCGCTACGGAGACAATTGAGCTGGTCCTTCCGTAAGCCACTGATCAATTTTTCGCCTAAGGCTAACCTTCGTCACCCGGGCAGCTACAGTCATGTAAGTGAATTTACCGCCGGTTCTTTCAAGGAAGTTATTGATGATATTACGGTTAATGACAGCACCCAAATAAAAAAGGTGTTAATGTGTTCTGGTAAAATATATTTTGATCTTGCCGAAAGAAAGCAAAGAGATAGCCGGTCTGATGTAGCATTAATCCGCGTGGAGCAGTTGTATCCTTTACCTGCAAAACAACTTGAAGAGCTTTACCGAAAATACAGCAAGGCCATTTGGTTTTGGGTGCAGGAAGAGCCGTTAAATATGGGTGCAGCCTCGTTTCTGCAAATGAACCTGAAGAGTATTAACTATGGTGTAATAAGCCGAAACCCTGGCGCAGCAACAGCTACAGGCTACAATAAAGTACATAAACAAGAGCAGGAAGAAATAATAGAAACAGCTTTTACTATTTAGAATTCGCTGTAATTTATATTAGAACCCCGGAGAATATGCTTATAAATAGCTTGGTTTCCGGGTTTGTTTTTATCCTTCGCACTTTGCTGAATAAAAATATAGCCGTACAAGAGTGCGACGCAAGAGGCGATGCCACCTGTATTTAGGCTGGGCTCAAAAATATCTACCCAAAAATTGATATTTTAAACAGAAGATAATTGTTTGGCAATGTTGGTTGGCCATAAGCCTGTACTATAATGAAGCATTCTTGCGTCGCACTCTTATACTGTATGAATTCTATGCAGCAGTGCGAAGCATAAATACGATTCCATTTATGAAATCATTGAGTTGCCTGAAGACGAAGCGGTAAAAGCGGGATGAAATTTATTAGAACAATGAAAATACTTTTTATGAAAGTGCTGAAAATAGAAACTGGCACTCTAAAAAATATGTTCAAATACTTTTAAAAAAATTTGGAAGTAAAATATGCAAACCTATCTTTGCACTCCGTTTTAAAAAAGGGAGTTTAGCTCAGCTGGTTTAGAGCATCTGCCTTACAAGCAGAGGGTCGGCGGTTCGAACCCGTCAACTCCCACAACAGGTACTTAAATTTAAGTGCCTGTTTTAGTTTAATCATTTCAGAAAAAATATATTTTAAGCAATTTCTACAATAAAAAAGCCCGGATCATCCGGGCTTTTTTATTTACTGTACAACAACTTCTACACCCGGATGCTTCGCCGGGTCAAAGGCAAATTTGCTGTCGGGTATGGCAACATTGGTTACAATATTTGTGAGTGTAAACCCAATGGTATTATCACTTTTATCAATTACATCCGCTTTGGCAATTAGGTTTTTACTTTTATCAACAAAAACAGTTACCTGCTTGAAATTTTTTCTTTTATCTGTAGGTACCATCATTATTTCATGGTAACTGCCTGCACTGGAAACAAGTTTGTAAGTAAAATCTTTATCGTAGAAATTGGATAATAATTTTTGGGGAGACAAAGTCTTGTTATCATCACTTTCTACATCGGCAACGGTAACTTCATCTTCACCGTTAAAGTTCCAAACTTTTAAGCCATTGCAAAAGATTTCTGTACCGGCTTGTTTTATATAATACTTCTGCCCTTTAATACTGATTTGACCTTTTACAGAGCCCTTCAAAGATTTATTCCTGTCTTTTGTTGTATATGAAAAATTGGCAGTAACCCCCTTCAGGGTTTTCAGTTTTAAGCTAACGCCATCCAATACTTTTTTTGCGTTTGGGTCATTTTGAGATTTTGCTAATCCGGTAATTCCTAACAACAGAATCAATACGAGATAAATTTTTTTCATCTTTTTCTTTTTTGGGTTTCAAAAATAGACTTTTAATTATGCGAATCATGGTTTATTTATGATTCTTATCTTGCCACGAAGCTCTTTAAACAATTTTGCTGCCCTTTTTTTTTCATATTCGTTTTAAACCTGTTTTTGTGTATTTATTAACTGCGATGCAATGATTTCAAATTTTCTATAGCATAATTTGCCGCGAATTATTAACTTCGCACACTTTATGAAAATTTTCTTTAAGTTATTGTTTGTTTCTTTATTGTTCACATCCTGTGCTTCAAAACTGGGTAAAGTGCTGAAAAGCAAGGATAATGAATACAAATTAAAGATGGCCGAGCAGTTGTATGTTCAAAAAAAATACAACCAGGCACAGCAGGTTTTCGAAGATATAATGCCTTTTTTCCGTGGGTCAGATAAGTATGAGGATATGTTTTATAAATATACTTACTGTGCTTATTACCAGGAGGATTACGTAAATGCCGAGAGCCTTTTTAAGACTTTTGCCGAGAATTTTCCCAATAGTACAAGGGTTGAGGAATGCGATTACATGCGTTGTTACTGCTATTTTAAGCAATCACCCAAAGTTGATCTGGACCAAACATCCACTTCAAAAACAATTTCGCTCATGCAGGCTTTTATAAATACGCACCCCGAGTCATCAAGGGTTAAAGATGCCACAGAAATCATTGATCAAAGCCATGAGAAACTTGAACAAAAAGAATATAAAGCTGCTCAGTTGTATTTTGATATGGGCCTGTTTAAAGCAGCTGCAGTGTCTTTTTCAAGTTTGATTGAAGATTTTCCAGATTCACAAAAAGGCGATGAGTACAAGCTTGCATCAGTAAAGGCCTACTTTAGATATGCTGAAGGCAGCATACCTGAAAAACAGCCGGAAAGATTTGAAAAAGTAATTACAGAGTGTGCCGATTTTACCGACAGGTTTACCGACAGTAAGTACCTGGAAGAAATAAAGAACATAAAATTTACGTCAGAAAATAATATAAAAAACCTCCAAAATGAACAAGTTAAGGAAGCATCTAAGCGGTAATACTACCAATGTTATCGAGGCAAAAAACCTCGCCGAAATAAAAGCACCCACAGGCAACCTGTACGCTTCTATAGCCATCATTTCTAAAAGGGCCAACCAAATTAATGTTTCCCTTAAAGAAGAATTACATAATAAGCTTGAAGAATTTGCCACCCATACCGACAGCCTTGAAGAAATTCATGAGAACAAGGAGCAGATCGAGATTTCAAAAGCTTATGAGCGTATGCCCAACCCGGCTTTACTGGCTACCCAGGAGTTTATGGAAGACAAAGTGTATTTCCGCAGAAACGACGAAGATTTGTTCAGTTAAGTCAATCAATTATTTAGCATCTTATTTAGTTTAGAAGTCATAATTTTAGCCCCACAATCATTAAAACTGTTGTGGGGCTTTTTATGTTGCAAAACAAAAAGATTTTATTGGGAGTTACAGGCAGCATTGCAGCATATAAAACGGCTGTTTTAACCCGCCTGCTTGTGAAGGCCGGCGCCGAAGTTAAGATCGTAATGACCCATGCTGCAAAAGATTTTGTAACTCCTCTTTCCTTATCCACTTTGTCGGGGAACCCTGTTTTGACAGACCTGGCAGAAAATGATTCCTGGGCCAACCATGTCATGTTGGGGCGCTGGGCCGATTTACAAGGCACCGCGGAAATAGCGGGGTCATGGCCAACGTAGCGGATGCCCGTCGGCTCTGTCAATCCGGGAGTGCCTACAGATGATGTGGGGAACGTGGCGCCTGCAGGCTTAGATTTCTTCATTCATAACCTCATTTCG
>JANXWM010000453.1 GCA_025351145.1 Chitinophagaceae bacterium | reverse complement strand
AGAAAAAACAAATTCGTATAAGGCCCTGGCCTCGGTAAATGCCGTGAAAGAAAACGAAAGATGGAAAAACGCCGCCGGAAAAATACTTGTTTATTTTAAAAAAGATTCCACAGCACCCGCACTTAATTATGGCTCAAAAATATTGCTGCAGAAAACACTGCAACCAATTACCAACAGTGGCAATCCCGGTGCTTTTGACTACAACAGGTACTGCCTGTTCCAGGACATAACTGCCCAGGTTTTTCTTAAGCAAAATGAATACGTTGTTTTACCCGGTACAAATACCAATTGGCTGCAGCAAACACTTTTCAATATCAGGGATGCCACCATTAAAACATTACAGCAAAATATTCCGGGCGAAAAGGAACAGGGCGTTGCAGAAGCGCTGCTGATTGGTTACCGCAACGATCTTGATAAAGACCTGGTGCAGGCTTACAGTAATACCGGTGTGGTGCATATTATTGCCATCAGTGGTTTGCATTTGGGCATGATCTATGGTTTATTGGCAGGTATCTTTTCTTACTTTAAAAGATATAGATTTACCAATTGGTTAAAGCCTTTTATAATCCTTTTTGTGCTATGGGCATTTACATTGGTTGCAGGGGCTGTACCTTCTATTCTGCGGTCGGCAGTAATGTTTTCTTTTATTGTAGCTGGTGAAGCCATGGGGCGCAAAACCAATATGTACAACACTTTGGCTGCATCGGCATTTTGCATGCTGGTATTTAATCCGTTTATGTTGTGGGATGTAGGCTTCCTGCTTTCTTACGCAGCAGTAATTAGTATTGTTATGTTTATGCAGCCCGTAAACAACTGGTTTTATTTTAAAAGTAAAATGGGCAATAAAATATGGGCGCTTACTTCTGTTACATTATCGGCGCAGGTATTCACCATTCCAATTGTAGTGTTTTATTTTCACCAGTTCCCTAATCTTTTCCTTGTAACCAACTTTGTGGCGGTGCCACTTTCAGGTCTTATTTTATATGGAGAAATATTGCTCTTGTGCATTTCATTTATAAGCGGCATTGCAAAATTTATTGGTGTCATATTGGGCTTTATGGTAAAACTCATGGACATGTTTATAGAAGGCATCAACAACCTGCCTTTCGCCGTCTGGAACAACCTCCAGGTAAATGTACTGCAAACATGGCTGCTCCTGGGTTGCATAGTTGCTTTATGTATATGGCTCATGAAAAAATCCACCAGGGCCTTCATTGCATCGCTTGCATTGTTAACCTGTTTCATTCTTTCAGTTTCAATTGATATGGTCAAAAGCAATCAGCAGCAAAAATTAATTGTTTACAATGTGCCCAAACAATCAGCTATAGACATTGTACAGGGAAACCATTATCATTTTTTTGGCGACGATACTTTACTGAAAGATGGTTTCCTGCGCAACTTTCACCTTAAACCGTCACGCATACAGCACCGCACAACAACTTTTAGTGACAGCAATTTTATCCCAATACAAAATGGCATTATGCAGGTTGGCAATATAAGCATCCTTTTAATTGATCATGTCATTCAGTTCCCCTCATCTGAAAATAAAATCCCTGTCGATATCATCATTCTTTCTCAAAACCCCAAAGTATATATAAGCCAGATAAAGGAAACTTTTGCATTTAAGCAACTGGTTTTCGACAGCAGCAACCCGCTGTGGAAAACAGAGCTATGGAAAAAAGATTGCGAGAGCCTACATTTGCGCTTCCATTCAGTAGCGCAGCAAGGTGCTTTTGTAATGGATCTTTAATAAAGTTGGCGGGTGATAAATAATCATTGTTTTATTATGTACCGGGCAAAAGGAATGCTGTTCAACATCCTTGCGTCGCACTCTTGTACTCTATAACATTGCTGAGCATGGCTTACAATTATCAACTGCCTGTAAACACAATCAACAAATCAGGATCATGCAAAAGAAAATTCAGTCTGCACTTATTTCTGTTTTTTACAAAGACGGTTTAGAGTCCGTTGTAAAAGAATTACAACGCCTTGGTATTACCATCTATTCAACCGGCGGTACACAAAAATTTATTGAGGATTTGGGTATTGCCTGTGTACCGGTTGAAAACTTAACAACCTATCCTTCCATTCTTGGCGGAAGAGTGAAAACATTGCACCCTGCAGTTTTTGGCGGCATATTGGGCAGAAGAAATGTAGAGCAGGATTTGGTTGAAATGAAAGAATACAACATCCCCGAAATTGACCTTGTGATTGTTGACCTTTATCCTTTTGAAGAAACACTGCGTACTACCAGTGAAGAAAAACTGATCATCGAAAAAATAGATATCGGCGGCCCTTCCATGATACGTGCTGCAGCAAAAAATTTCAGGGACCTTGTGGTTATTGCGGCTAAAGATGATTATGCTTCCCTTGTTGAATTACTGCAAACGCAAAACGGCGATACCAGCATTGAACAGCGCAAAGCCTATGCAGCCAAAGCTTTTGAAGTAGTGATGAACTACGATATTGCCATTAACAATTATTTCAACGAAACTATTCTGCAGCCATTAACACATAAACAATCTCTACGCTACGGAGAAAACCCACACCAAAATGCAGTATTCTTTGGCGACCTGAAAGAAGTGTTTGCCCAATTGCATGGCAAAGAACTTTCTTACAATAATCTTGTTGATGTGGATGCTGCAATTCAACTAATAAGAGAATTTTCTTCCACCCCTTCAGGGGATGGGGGCTCTGTATTTGGCATTATCAAGCATACCAATGTTTGCGGCGTATCGGCAAGGCCAACCGTAAAAGATAGCTGGGATGCAGCTTTGGCAGGCGACCCTGAAAGTGCATTCGGCGGCGTACTGGTTTGCAACGGCACTATTGACAAAGCCACTGCAGAAGCCATCAGCGAAATATTTTTTGAAGTGTTGATTGCCCCTTCATTTGATGAAGATGCATTAGTTGTTTTGAAGGCGAAGAAGAACAGGATATTGCTTCAGCTCACCGCTCAACCTTTATTGCTTGCCAAACAATTTAAATCGTTGTTGAACGGCACTTTGGTGCAGGACACAGATAAAGGTAATTATACAGACTGGAAAGAAGTAGGCGGAAGAGAAACCACTCCAGAAGAAAAAGATGATCTTTCTTTTGCAAATATTATCTGCAAACATTTAAAGAGCAATGCAATTGCTATTATAAAAAACAAACAACTCATTGGTAAAGGCTGCGGACAAACCAGTCGTATAGATTCACTTCGGCAGAGCATTGATAAAGCAAAGCAATTCAACTTCGACCTGCATGGAGCTGTGCTTGCAAGCGATGCGTTTTTCCCGTTCAGCGATTGTGTGCAGATGTCGCATGCAGAAGGCATTGAAGCATTTATTCAGCCCGGCGGTTCTATACGCGATAAAGACAGCATTGAATATTGTGCTGCACACAATCTTGCCATGGTAATGACAGGGCTGAGGCATTTTAAACATTAGTCTGAACGTGGATTTGGAATGATTTTTTAGATGACACGGATTGGCTGTTGAAAGTTCAATGATGATCATAAAGTACAAATGTGCGACGCAACAGGCGATGCCATCTGTACAAGTGTTTGGCTAAAAAAAATGATTCAAACAGACAGGCGGGAATAATATAAATGGAGAGCAGCGACACAAATATTTTTGCAGGTACAGTAAGCACGGCGCATAAGCGCAAAGCCTACATAGCATTGGGTGCAACGAGTATTATTTGGGGTACTACCTGGGTGGCCAGCCGCATTGGTGTGCAGTATGTGCCGGGGTTGCAGCTATCTTATATAAGGCAGTTTCTTGCAGGTTCAATTTTGCTCATTTTCTTTTTTATTAAAGGTGAAAAATTACCTACCTGGCCACAGTTTCGCTGGCTGTTTATACTGTCTATTTTTATGTTCGTGCTGGCAAATGGTTTAAGCAGCTGGAGCGTAAAATATATTTCGAGCGGGCTGGCTTCGTTGATAAGCGCATTGTATCCTTTATGTGTAGTGATTCTTGAAATGATTTTCTTCAGAAAAAACAATAATACGCCGCTTACTATTGTGGGGTTAATTATTGGCATTGCAGGTGTGGCAGTCGTGTTTTACGAAAACGCTTTTCACGAACAGCCCCCGGGTTACGGGCTAGGTGTAATGCTTGGTTTTATTGCAATGGTTGGCTGGAGTATAGGGACCATTTTTGTAGCCCGCAATAAATACCAGATGAACCCCTACTATGCCATGGGCTGGCAAATGTTTATTTCTTCGTTTATCATTTTCACCGGTGCCGAGGCAACAGGCAACCATATACCTTTTAGCGAAATACCTTATCAAACATGGCTGGCAATTGCGTACCTCATTATTATGGGTTCGGTAATTGCGTTCACAGCTTTTATATATTCAATTAAATATTTACCCCCGGCTATTTCATCGTTGTATGCCTACATCAATCCGCTGGTAGCAATGGTTGTGGGCGCTATTCTTTTAAAAGAACCATTAACAGTGTATATTATTATCGGGGCCTGCATAACGTTGACTGGCGTTTATTTGGTTAACTACAGCATTAAGAGAAAGTGATTTTTTTGGACCCGGCATAAGATACTTTGAGCATCGTCCCTTGCGTCGCACTCTTTTACGTCTGGAACAATTTTGAGCAACGCGAAGACAACCATACCGGTTTATCGAAAACCTGTAAGGTCTTTAAGGCCCGACAGTTTTATACTTACCCCAACTAAAATTCTTTTTCAAAAAATCGCCGTACATATTTCTCCAGTCGATCCATTCCTTTTGCTCTGTAACAAAATGATTGTGAAAAATGGTAATCAATGTTCCGTTTACAGATTTAACCACATCATGATATTGTTTTAATTCTTCGGCAGCCTGCGCTGCAGTATAATGCTGTTCAAAAAAAGAGTTGGCTTCCATGTAGCAGAAAGGGTGAATCATTAATTCAGTCGGCGCATCTTTTTCCAAATCATACCAATAAAATGAAGAAGCTACTGATGCCCTGAAACCGTTGATACTGCCATACCCCATGGAATAATCTTCCTTAATTCCGTTATCAATCAAAAAGCGATAAGTATCAGGCAAAGTCATGCGGATGTAGTGCTGCCGGCTTCTTGTTACAGGCTGGTCAATTATTTTTCCGAGCAAAGCAATCTCTCTTTTTAAAATAACAGCATCATCCCCGCTTTGCCAGGAAGGGTGAATACCAGTTTCATATTTCTTTGCATTCCAACGAATCAACTGCTGCAGGTATTTGTTGTGCGGATTAATATTTTTATCGTATAGTTTTCTTTTCTCTGCCAGCAGGAAAAAATAAACCGGGTGCAGGTTGCAGATTTCGTGCATTGCATCCAGCCAGTCGTAAGTAACAAAGGGATCATGCATTTCCATCAATAATACACCGGCACGTTCTAAAGCCTTTTTCCATTTGGCAGTAAATATTTCTTTAAAAAATCCAGCGATATTGTTGATGATGGGCTTATGCAAATAACAATAAGCAATATCAATATCGTACGTTGGGAGAAATTGGAATTGAGAATTGGGGGTTTGTAATTCGGGGAATTTTTGTTGTAGCAATTTCAATAATTCTTTCATCCACAAATTGATTAACGGCAGGTGCAGAAAATTCTCTTTATATGCCAGGCTGTTTGTGTAAGCGTATCTTCCATATTCATCTAAACTGTGCGGCAGATATTCTTCGTAACGGGTGATTAAATAAAAAGAAGCTGCAAGAAAATCAAAGGGGATATCAGCTTCGGTTTTAAAGAAGGCTTTTAGATTATTCCATTCAAAACAATTTATTTTCTGCTCATGAATATCATTTTCAAATAACAGGCTGTGGGGTTGTATCAATAATTCATGATCAGATATTTTTTCAGCAGAGTAGTTGATTTTAGCGGCTGCATCTGTTTCTGTGTAAATGCCTTTATCCGCAGTTAATTGAAAGGATAGTTTGGTAACACTGTTGAATAAAGTATCAACAGCATACTGCAGCCGTTCGGTAATATGTGTTGTGTAAATGATGAGCACAATCAAACATACAAAACAGAAATGGAAAACTTCGCTTAATGTTCAGTAATGATCCGAACGTACAAGAGTGCGACGCAAGAGGTGATGCCCTGAAATACTTTAGCCGGGCTAATAAATGTATTAACTGCCTTTCTGCTCCCGCCACATTTCATTAAATGTTTTGGGACTAAAATTAAGATCGCTGCGGTGGGTTGTCCAGCCCTTGAATATTTTATTGACTACCCAATTTTTAAGTTTGCCATTGCCCATATTCATCATGCCGCGGTTAAGGCTGCTTTGCTTCCAGGCTTTCCAGGCAAGGCGTTCGCTTAAGCTGCTGTCGCCCATTACTACAGCCTCGTGACGGTTCTCTAAAAGCAACTCGTGCAAATTAATTTTTACGGCACAAACTTCAGTGCAATTGCCGCACAGCGACGAGGCATAACTTAAATGTTTGTACCCGCCCATGTCTTTAAGATGCGGCGTAATTACGCTGCCAATAGGGCCGCTGTAAGTGGTTTCGTAACTGTGGCCGCCAATGTTTTTATACACGGGGCAGGCATTGAGGCAGGCGCCGCAACGTATGCAGTACAGGGCTTCCCGGGCTTTTGCATTGGCCAGTAAATTGGTGCGGCCATTGTCTAAAAGTATCACATACATTTCTTCGGGGCCATCTGTTTCGCCGGGCTGACGCGGGCCACTTACAATGGTATTATAAACAGTAACACGCTGACCGGTTCCATAGGTTGCAAGCAGTGGCCAGAACAATGAAAGGTCGTTCAATGACGGGATTACTTTTTCTATACCCGTAATAACAATATGTGTTTTTGGAAAGGCGCAGCTAAGCCTTGCATTGCCTTCGTTTTCGGTAATGGTAATGGAGCCTGTATCGGCAATAATAAAGTTAGCGCCGGTTACGCCAATCTCTGCCTCTACATATTTTGTGCGCAGTTTTTCTCTTGCAACGATTGTTAACTGCTCGGGTGACAAGCCCGGTGGCACACCCAGTTTTTCTGCAAATAACCTGGCAACATCTTCCTTGCTTTTGTGCATGGCCGG